>CAYGCY010000019.1:0-1569 GCA_964348525.1 uncultured Candidatus Saccharibacteria bacterium | reverse complement strand
CAGGAGGGTTCCGATTGCAATAATCATGATGGCGATAGACCGTCTGATAAGAACAGAATTGGTCAGCTTCTGGGAATGTTGGACAGACCCGACCCTGGCAAGTACGAAGCCAAAGAGAAGTAGTAGGATTGGTTGAAATGCATTCATCGACTGCACAAGTGCAGTCGATGGTCCAAGCATCACTGCTCCAAAGAAGGTAAGGCGTGCGATGTTATCAACTACTTCGTTAGTAACATTGAGTTGCCATACCTTCTTATTCCGTCCGCGAATAAGCATTGCTAACTGTTTTCTATAATTTGGTATACATGCCCAAATACAGACACCAGTAAGGAACGCACCTATTCCCGTCCAAAATGCTGTGCCCCAATAGTTTTGCTCCTGACCTGTCCCCTTAAAAAGGAACGCACAGAGAGCAATGATGAAGCTTGCAAGTAAGATAAGTGCCACAGCAATCCAATTGAACGTGAGCCGACCTTTTTCTTCTGCTTTCTCTTTCAACAATTCCATATTAAGGAGCACTGACCCAAAAAGTATGGTAAGGCCAGCAATCACTTGGATTTGTGTCGGAATTTCTTCAAAGAAGAAGAATCCGAGCACAAACCCAAAAATTGGAATTGTTTGGAAAACAGGTGGTGCAGTTATTTCGTCTGCATAATGGAGTGCATAGAAATATGGTATAAGCCATAATACTTCCATGACACCGACAGAAAGCGCGCTGAAAAGGTTTCCCTTCTCAAATGTAATGTGCGCAATTGCACCATCAACTCCGTAATACAGGGCGAGTGTTGCTAAGATTACTCCTGCAACAACTATGTTGAAGAATGCCGAGACGAGAACCAACGTACCAACAGAGTTAGTAGCTTGTTTAGTATCGTCCACTGAATCATTTCTAATTAACTTTGAAGTCTGATTCAGAAGATACTTGTCAATGTAGATTTCGGACACCCAGCAGAGCTGGGCGAAAAGCATAAGGAAGACCCAAAGGTAATCCATGTTTCACCTCCCTACTGTGAGTGACTTTGTGAGAGAACCAGTTTTTGAACCAAATTACATTATACCATATCCCCCAAAAAACACAATAGCCAAAAACACCCCTAAAACCAAAGGTTTTTAGGAGTGTTTTCTGAAATTTATTCTCCTAGTCTCTTTTGTAGGTGTGGGAGGGGGGTGTCGATTCATTTCTAGTGAGAATGTCTTAAATGGATGTTTTAGTATATTGTAGTGATGTAAACTTAATTTTATATTATGAAAACATTACCAAAGAATCTGCTTTTTGAAGCACGAAAAGACGCTGAAGCTCTGGTTAAGAATCTGAAGGAAGCTAAAGTTTTACCACCCTCATACAATAATAAGACGTACTATAAAGATTTGACTAAGAATGAATACTTTGACGCGTTAGTTTTGCTACGACATTACATCAAATTTGCATCGGATGTTTATTTCGGTCAGGTTGTAAAGGCAAGAAACTAAGGTTCCCGAGGAAAGGCCTCGGGCAGAACATCTCTATCAAATATTTCATGAAACCACTGCATCATTATAACTTAGGCTATTTCCTTAGGTAGGGATTGA
>CAYGCY010000018.1:0-1852 GCA_964348525.1 uncultured Candidatus Saccharibacteria bacterium | reverse complement strand
TGAATTAACCCAATTGTTGAACTCGCGCTTTCCCCTCCAAACTCATTGAAACTAATAAAAGAAAACTTCCTGCCATATATTTCTGTACGATATATCGTACTATTCCCCGCAATGTCACCAAAATAATTAATCCCGACTAAATCAAGCACTTCTTTAGTTTCTACCAGCCCTTGATTACCAAAATTTAAAATATGATTGTTGCCAAGGTTTACTATTTTTATATTGTGGTCAAAAAGTGTCTTTGCTACTGAGCGAGGAAATGTAAATACAAAATTATTTGGAGTGCCGACCACTGAGCCAAGGCTTTTTGACTCATTATGCGTAATTGGTCCCTCAAGGTTTCCAACAACCACATCATAGCTCCTCAACGTGCTACTTGCGCAAGAAAAAATATGCTCCTGTCCAAACTCCTTTGCCCTCAGGCGTATTTGGCGATCAAACATCATATCGCCCACAAAGAGCATCGAGACCGCTCTCTCTTTCATTGGCAAAACTCTTATTGGCGCTCGTTCGTATAAGTGTACCCTTGCCTGCTGTGCAAATACAAACAACCCAGTAAAAAGCGCCGCAAAGAGGAGCGCCGTATAGGTAAACCACTTCCCCAGCGTTCGAAAAAAATGAGAGCCCGTCATAACCCCTATAGTCTACCTCTTCTTTGAAGCAGATTTGATGAACGCAGAAAAAATAGGATGAGGCGAAAGTGGCCTTGATAGAAACTCAGGATGAAACTGTACGCCAACAAAAAATGGATGCACTTTGGTGGGTAATTCTGCTATTTCCATAAGAACGCCACTTGGGGACTTTCCTGAAAATATGAGTCCGGCCTTCTCAAGCGCCTCAACATACTCTGGGTTTATTTCAAAACGATGACGGTGACGCTCTGCAACTATTCCCTTGCCATATGCACGGCCTGCAATAGTGTTTGGAGCAAGCTTTGCTGGGTACATACCCAGTCGCATAGTTCCGCCATAGCGACTCTCCGCGAGATGCTTCTTCTGTGTATCCATAACCCCGACAATAGGATTTTTTGTTTTTGGATTGACCTCTGTCGTGTGTGCATCTTTCAGTTTCAAGACATTGCGCGCGTATTCAATTACTGCCAACTGCATGCCGTAGCAAATACCAAAGTATGGAATTTTATTTTTGCGCACATACTCAATTACTTTGATTTTGCCCTCAACCCCAGTTGAGCCAAATCCCCCAGGGATAAGCACCCCGTCAAATTTTTTGAGTGAAGCTATTTTGATTTTGCCTGTCTCAAAATCTTTTGAATTGAGATAGGTAATTTTTGGTTTTAAATTTTGTGCATACGCTGAGGCTTTAAGTGCCTCAATAACAGAAATATAGACATCGGAGAGCACAAAATCCCCTGAATCAAAGTACTTTCCAACAACAGCGATATTCACCTCCCTTTTCCCATTTTTTGATTTGCGTACAAAGTCGGACCATTTAGAGAGGTTGGTTTTCCTTTGCGGAAGACTCAGAAGGTCAGTAAGAATGCTACCAAGACCGTCTTTTTCAAAATTGAGCGGTATGTCGTAAATACTCTTAACATCCGGCGCCGAAATAACATTTTTTGAAGGGATGTTACAGAATACGGCTATCTTTTCCTTTCGCTTCTCATCAAGCGGAAGCGCTGCGCGAGCTAGAATAACATCAGCCTGAAGTCCTGCGCTGTTGAGCGTACGGGATGCGTACTGCGTTGGCTTAGTCTTCATCTCTCCTATTGAGCCTGGGATTGGAACATAGGAAACCATAATAGTAGCCACGTCCGCTGGCGTCTTTTGCTTCATCATTCGGGCAGCCTCAAGAAAGATGATGTTTTGGTATTCGCCAATGGTTCCCCCTATCT
>CAYGCY010000017.1:0-1976 GCA_964348525.1 uncultured Candidatus Saccharibacteria bacterium | reverse complement strand
ACACAATTCTATGCCTGGTATGTATGGGAAAAGGGTTTTGTCGGAGAACCTATAATTCGTTGGATATAATTTTATGACACAAAAACGAGAAAATCGCTATGGCATAAAATCACTAGAAAAGGACTTCACTACAGACGAAGATTGTTTGGAGTTTATCTTTGATGCTCAACATAATCGTAAATGCTCGTGTGGTGGCTCATATTCGCTCAAAGCAGGTCGTAGGCAGTATCAATGCAGTAAGTGCCGTTTTCAGATAGCACCTGCCTCTAACACGCTATTTCACAAGAGTGACACGCCTCTCACGCTATGGTTCAAAGCCATTCTCATATTCTCAAACGCAAAAAGTGGCATATCCGCAAAGGAGTTAGAGCGACAACTGGAAGTCACATACAAGACCGCTTGGCGTATATTGCACCGTATCCGAAAGGCACTAGAGCAAGACGGCAAATTATCGGGTGATGTTGAAATGGATACGGCATACTTTGGTGGTAGAAAGAACGCAGGAAAGAATAACGAAAATCTATCAGAGGCGATGGCGGCGAAGTCCGTAGTAATGGGTGCGGTTCAGCGAGGCGGTAATGCTCGTTTACTTATCGTGCCAGACGCAAAAGCAAAGACCCACGGCGACTTTCTCAATGAAATGATAGACCCACAAGGCACACGACTTATGACAGATAAAACAAACCGCCTCAACAAAGTGGCGGTAGGTTTCAATCGTCACGCCGTAGACCACGGACGAGGTGAGTATGTTCGTGGTGATGTCCACGCTAATAGCATTGAGGGCTTTTGGTCACATATCAAGCGAAGTATCACAGGCACGCATAAGGTGGTGTCTAGGAAATACTTGCAGGAGTATTTGGACGGCTTTGTCTTTTTGCGTGACAATCGCTACAGCGACAAGGAACGCTTTTGGAAGTTGCTCTCCATTTTAATAACGCCTTCAACTGCTTAAAAAATTGTTCTTTATTCATACGGAAAGTATAGCATAGGTCAATTAGGTCGTGAGGGGAGAGGTATTCAGTTATCCACACTTGGGGGATTTTTTTAGTGTCCTTTAGGAGTATAATTAAGGACAGAATAGGTTGTTGGGTGAGGGGTTTATATAGTTCAATTTGGCTTCGGCTAATGAGAGCGTGTTCCCTAAAAAGAACGAACTGTGAACCCCCCACCGAGCAACCTATGATTTCTTTGTTAGATGAATTAGGTTTTCTTTGGTCGGTCTTATCTAAAATATTTAGGTGCGACCTTTGGCTCAATATTGGCACCTTTAACCGGTATCAACTTGGGCACGAGAAATCTATTTACGTATGATCTGAAAGAAAATCTAACTTATTTAATAAAAAAGGAAAATAATTTTATGATGGAAAATCAAATAACCGGCATTACATTTAGAAAAGGAATTGAAGCGAAGCATTTTGAAGTTTACAAAGGCGTTACCATTTTATATGTTGCGAAGTCGGCTAACACAGAGCAAGAAAGAATTGTGTATCATCTTTTTGTAAAAAATAATGAAGTAAGCTCTGGAGAAGAAGCTACTCTGGAACAAACAATGAAGTTAGCTCAAAGGGATGTTGATAGTTATTTATCAAAACACCCTATCAAAAAACTTTTATATAAAATAATATAACTATGCCCCAAGAACTCAACAAGGAAGAAATAATGTTTGGAATTAAGGGACTGGAGTCAATGCAGAGCTACCTAAAGGCAACTTGGCAGTTATTTCTTGATGGAAAGAAAGAGGACAGAGGGGAAACAAAGTTTTACACTTTTCTTAAAGACAGAATATCCGGCTCAATTACGAAGCTCACTAACGCTGATGGGCAACATATATGAAAAACACGGCCTTTATTTTAATAGGTATTATAATAGGAACTATTCTTGGTGGTCTTACTAACTGCATTTTTGTTGGGAAGCACAATGCCCGTGAAGTTATAAACTCCACCATCACTCAAACTCAAATGTATTCCGTAGAAGAA
>CAYGCY010000016.1:0-2643 GCA_964348525.1 uncultured Candidatus Saccharibacteria bacterium | reverse complement strand
GCGCGCTTAGCTCAGTTGGTAGAGCAACCCGTTTACACCGGGAAGGTCGGGGGTTCAAGTCCCTCAGCGCGCACCAAAATGTCCGCACCAAAAACCATAGGAGTAATAATGGATGGCAATCGCCGTTTCGCAAAAAAGAATGGTAAGTCACCTTGGTCTGGACACAAAGAGGGCCTTAGTAAGCTTGAGGAATTAGTTGAGTGGACAGTAGAAGCGGAAATTAAAAACGTTATTGTTTATGCCTTTTCAACAGAAAACTGGAATCGTTCCAAAAAAGAAGTAGCAGAGATAATGAACCTCCTTACTGTTGGACTAACAAAAAAAATATCTAGGCTTGTTGAAAAAGGCGTACGTGTAAGCTTTATTGGCAATCGAGCCCACTTTGATAAGACAACCCAAAGATTAATTAATGATGCTGAAAAAAATAAACCAAAAAAAGAAAGGGTGCATTTAGTAATAGCATTATCATATGGAGGAAAAGATGAGCTAGTACGAACCACGCAAGAGCTAGTTAAAAATCGGATTCCTATAACCGAAGAGTCTATTTCCAAAACACTCGACACCAAAAATATCCCTGACCCAGATTTAATTATCCGCACGGGAGGAGAAATGCGTCTTTCAAACTTTCTTTTGTGGCAGGGCGCATATAGTGAGCTTTTTTTTACAAAGACTCTCTGGCCAGATTTCTCAAAAAAAGAGTTTATGAAAATAATAAATGAATTCTCATTCCGTGATCGAAGAAAAGGTAAATAGCTATGCATGAAAACATTAAAAAAATTTACGAGGATGACGAGGTAGTGGTTATAAACAAGCCATCTGGAATTTTGGTTCATGCCGACGGTGTATCAAAAGATAAAACGATAACAGATTGGGTACTGGAAAATTATCCTGAAGCAATAAATGTAGGTGAGGAGGCAACATTAAAAAACGGTGAGGTAATAAAAAGACCTGGGATAGTCCATCGTTTAGACAAAGACACTTCTGGAGCACTTTTGATATGTAAAACAAAAAAAGCTTACGAATATTTTAAGGAACTCTTTCAAAATAAAAACATCAAAAAGGAATACCACGCACTTGTTTATGGGATTGTAAAAAATGATAGCGGAATTATTGATAAACCCATCGGTAGACACCCCGCTGATTTTCGTCGTCGTTTGGCTGAAAATGGCGCGCGCGGAGAATTGAGAGAAGCCATTACAAAATATGAAGTAATAAAAAGAGGTAAAGAGGCTTCGTTTATCCACGCCTATCCCCTCACCGGACGAACACACCAAATAAGAGTTCATTTAAAATCCATAAATCATCCTGTGGTCTGCGATTCTTTATATGCACCAAAAGGCACCTGTTTATTCAGTATCAACCGCCTCGCCCTCCATGCCTACAAAATCACTTGGAAAAACATGGCTGGTATTGAACAAACTGCCATAGCCCCCTACCCGGAGGATTTTGAAAGGGCTATAAACGAGTTTGAGGCGAGCATTGCGTAGGCAGAAACCCCGTGTTAAAGTATCGCTCTAACAAGATGAAAACAACTTATAAGATATCACCAGTAAATACAGACGAGAGGTCCAGTTTAGGCATTCGCGGTGGAGATACCGTGCGTGTTTGGCAAAAGATACAGGAAAAAGGCAAGACAAGGCTTCAGGCATTTGAAGGCATAGTACTTGCCGTAAAACACGGAAAAACCGCTGGTGGCACTTTCACAGTAAGAAAGGTGGCATCTGGAGTGGGTGTAGAAAAAATCTTCCCAATCTATTCTCCTATGATTGATAAAATTGAAATCACAAAAAGAGCACGAGTAAGAAGAGCAAAGCTGTACCATATTCGCGAGAAGGCGGCTAAGGAGGTTAGACGCCAAATGAGAAATCTTCGCACAGTAAAAGAAGAGGTAATCGCAACAGAAACTCCAGTAGCAGAAACTGTTTCTACAGAGTAAAATACCGCCACGCGCGGGTGGCGAAATTGGTAGACGTACTACCTTGAGGTGGTAGCGCCCTTAGGGCATGGAGGTTCGAGTCCTCTCCCGCGCACAGTGTGGGCACGTGGCGGAATTGGTATACGCGTGCGCTTCAGAAGCGTATCCCGCAAGGGTTGAGAGTTCAAATCTCTCCGTGCCCACAACAAGGAGTAAGTGGCGAAGCGAGGAAGCTCGCTTACTCATTCCGCCCGAACAACAAAGATGTCTGGTAATCCAGACAGAAATATGCGATAAAATTTATGCTCGCTCCCGTAGTTCAATGGACAGAACAGAGCTCTTCTAAGGCTTTGATGTAGGTTCGATTCCTGCCGGGAGCACAAAATTTAAAGCGATGGATCTGGAGGCAAAGAGATTTCTTTGTTTCTAAAATTTTCTCTTTTTCCTATAACATTTTTAAGTCTTTCAACATTTATCAAATTTTCAAGCCCTTCAGTATTAGTGGTTTCTTTATAATCCTCAGTATATTGAGAATAAAAAAGTTTAAAACCTACCACTGCCATAATTATAAGTATCGCAGCAAACATGCCTAGAGCAAAAAACCAGTAAGCATCTGCATTAAAAGCAGACGGTCGCAAAGATTTAAGCGATAACAAATCTTCTTTTTTAGGTTTTAACAAATTAAAATTCATTTTATTTTTCTCTAAAAATTACAAACTCAATAAAAC
>CAYGCY010000015.1:0-2710 GCA_964348525.1 uncultured Candidatus Saccharibacteria bacterium | reverse complement strand
TTAAAACAAAAATGTGCGCAACCCGGGTTGCGCACATTTTTGTTTTATCGCTTTGTTTTTCTGGTATCAACTCCAAGCTGACCCGAGCCGAAGGTCATCATGTACAGCAGTCCGGCAATCATTGCGAGGTCCATTGCAAGGAGTTCCCTATGGCTACCCACTGTGTGAAAGGTAACTGAAACCAGTGCGGTAAAGACGAGGAGCATGGTCGCAGATAGTTTTGTTTTAAATCCAACCACAAGTGCGATACCAAAAAACACACCAACAACAATAGAGAGAATGGCAAAGAAAATAGGGAAGGGTACATGTGCAAGCAAGAGAAGGTCTACTGTGCCTTCAAAATCGAGCGCTTTCTCTACCCCGCTAATCAAAAAAATACTGCCCATGATTATTCTGCCAATAAGCGGGGCAAAGTTGTCAGACCACGAAAAGATATTCATCCCGTTAGAGATAGAAAGCTTGTAGGCTTCCGTATCTAATTTGGGCTAGTAATTGTTCGACTTCTAAATCTCTAATGGGATTCATATAAAAAGTATACCCCGCACTAAACTTTTCGCAAAAAAGTTAGTGCGGGGTATAGCATCTTGTCCTGTACGAACTGGTCTGCTAGGCGAATGGTGACTTCCGTCTTCATTTATCTACTTTTTTACTTTCGCCACAAACGATAGAGCAAAAAGATTTGGCATCAAACTAAGCAAAGTCTCTTTAAAAAAAGAAAATACACTGTTTGTGTTCATCTCCATGCCATCTGTCTTCAGGGCAGCATTGGCAATTAATCTCTTTAGAATGTAGTAGTTAAACCAGTATACGTGTCCCTTGTTTGGCCTATTATTTTCTGGAACCTTTCCAAATATAACCTGCAAGCGAGCGGGGAGTGATGAGAAGTTTGGAACCCCAACGATGACGCCTTTACTAGCTACTCTAGATGCTTCTATAAGAATTGGAAGTGGTTCGTACGTGTGCTCAAGGATATCTAGCAAAACAACGTACTCAAATTCTTCCGAATCATAAGGAAGTTTTTCTGCAGTCAAAATAAGTTGCACCGAAAGGTTCTCCTCCGAACATTTTTTAACTGCTTCCTCGGATATATCAACCCCTTCAAAACGACCTTTCGAGTTCCTGTGTGTAAGTAGTTCAATAAGCAGTCCGCTTCCAGTTCCTACATCAAGCACAGAATTACTTTCTGCTAAAAGAGACAGAGCTGCACGGTGTCTAAACTGTATATTCTGGTTATAAGAAGACCACCTCCTTTCTTCAAAGGATTTTGTATTCATCGCAAGGTTTTATGCTATTAATGGTCATTTTCCGTCCCCGCTTTTGAAAGGGTCAAAATGTATAAAAATATTAATGAGCATTAATCCGATGCTTACAAACAACAACGGAAAAAACCAAATCGGAAAGGTGCTAACAATGAGCACCTTTTTTAAAGTTTTCATTACGCAAGGTTTTAATCTTATAGATAAACAAAGTCCTACCCTGGAACTGAAAACCTTGCGAGTAAACAGCCCAGGGCAGGGCTCTGTACGCAAGGTTTTCTTTTTTAGTGACCCACTGGGTCATATAGGAGTATAGCTAATAATCAAGGATTGAGGGAGAGGGCAGGAAACTCTTGTCTATTTGGTTTTAGTAGCACAATATAGCTACACTCAAGGGAGACGCCAATTCCCCAGATTTGGTGTTTTTTGAGACCTATGCGCGGTGGGTGATTGGCGGAAAATATTTTATAAAAAGTTTTGGCGGAGAAATATATTTCCGAGGAATTTTATACATGATTGTTAAATAGGGAGTATGTATAAACCATCGATTCTATATTGGTCGAACTCAAGGGGAGCGGCACTTCTCCTCTCAGGACAGCGTCGCACAATATACCTTTTGCGACGTATGGGCAGGCACAAACTGGGAGGGTAGATTGCTCGGGCCGGATTAGTTAATGAGCCCTATACCCTGTTTAAATGCCACGCTGGAAAATGTATTGGTGGTTGGCACTCTCCTATTTATTTGTCTCAGAATATTTATATAATCTGCAATTTCTCAAAACCGACCACTTCCCCGTTTTTTCAATTTTTTGACTGGGGGAGTCGGATCTGCGATTTATTAAAAACGATAAAGACATGGATGGATTTCCATGTCTCTTTGTTTCTTAACCTGATCGGCCTGATGGTTTGATCACGATGGTTGCCACGTCAATCGTCTGAAAATACTTGAGCATGATGTCGCAGTACGGATTTGACGCGCTCGCACTTATCAATGAATCAAGCGTGTCTCCAAAGAGGTGTCCCATGCTGAGAATGCCAGCTGTAATGATTGGCCTCGTTTCTTCATCAGTTGCGGCAATAATAACCAGTGGAACGTTTTTTGCTCTAGTAGAAATTAGTGCACCGTAAGGAATTGACATCAACGCGACAGACGCTCTGGCGAAAGATGGATTTGGACCAGCAATGAACTGCGCGTTTACCACCTGCGCTTTGTACTCCGCATCATTTTCACCAAAATTATACAGAACTAATTGGTTGTAATGCGGACACCGAAAGCCGACACTTCCTACCGTCGGCGCTCTGTAGAGCGAATTGAGAACGCCAGGAAGTAGATTGGTGAAAGTGTATTCTCTGACCGAGATGACATGCAACCAGAATGGGTTGTAGCCTGGACCCGGGACGGAGCCTTCGCCAGGTGTGTTATCAAACGGCATTTGTCGCCCCCAATAAAATGT
>CAYGCY010000014.1:0-6460 GCA_964348525.1 uncultured Candidatus Saccharibacteria bacterium | reverse complement strand
ATCAAACATAAACAACAAGGCCCTCATTCCGCTACAGCGGAATGAGGGCCTGAGAGTAAAATTCTACTTTACGAGAACAGCGGGGTCGCCACTATCCCAAACAATGTGGGTGGGGTGCCAGGAGAGCAGAACCCGGTCCCCGCGCCAGAAGAGGCATGGAACCCTGCGGTCGCTACCACGACCTTCGGCGGACTTCCAAAGGTAGATTGATTTCCCTTTGAATTCTTCTGGGTAGGTTTCGGGCTTGGTAATCCAGCTCTTGACCACATCATCGTCCTTCCTAAGACAACTATTGATGAGGCCCGTCTTCTTAAGGTGTTTCTCGATTTCGTACCCCATCTCCCACGCTCCGATGTTCTGCTTGCCGAAGAGGTAGAGTTCGAACTTGGGGGGCGACTGATCTAGAATTGCCTGAAGTGCATCTGCAACGACCGAGGCACTACGCTTGCCATCGGAGACAAGCATGTTGACCTTGGTCTGGAGTCTCCAGAGCCGTTCCAACTCTTTGCTATTACTCATAGCATCTCCTTGTATAGAACTCGCTCGTTACTCACGAGTGTCTCCGAATTTGCCGTCGGAGCGGTTGCGAGAATTTCTCGCACTTCTTAGCACATTAAGCACTTATATGAAGTATTTGTCAATAGAAAAACTTTGGTTAAGTTGGGTTGAAAATATCTCTAACTTTTTATTTCCACTATCCTCACCCTCCACGCATCCCGCCCCTTAAACGGGTCTTCTTCTATGTGGCCAAAAATGTCTACCTGATTACTCATTTCGTCTAATTTATTATTGAAAAATCTTATCCCTCTTGCTTTTTTGCCTCCATGACTAAAAATAATTTCTAGGTGATTGCTGGTTTTCCCAAAAGTTTTTTTCTCCTCGACCCACGCCTTTGGAAAATGAAAAAGTGGTTTCTCGTTAGCCAATCCAAATGGGCGAAGCGAAAAAAGGGATTTCAAAAAATTATTATTTATATCAGTTAATGAGAGCACAGCATCTGTTCCAAACAATTTCTGCTCTGCAGAATTTGAACGAGCCAGTATTTTTTCTAATGCCCCAACTAAAGCATCTGCTAAATGATGTATTTGCTCTTTTACTACCGTAAACCCACCAGCTTCACGGTGCCCACCGTATTGCAAAAAAGAATCTTGTGCCTCCGCCATCAAATCATGCATTGAAATAGTGCCATTTCCACGACAAGACCCTCTAATTTCCTTCAAGCCATCCTCGCCCCACAAAAATACCGGCACACCGTATTTTTCAACTAAGTTTGTAGCAACCAATCCGAGAAGTGATGGACGCCAGTGTGTAGAGCCAAGCACTATTACTGATTTTTCATGTAGTTTTCCTTCCTCAATTCTCCCGTGGGCCTCTTTCACAATAGAGGCTACAACACCTTTTCGTGAATTATTTACTTGCTCTAGCTCACGCATAAGAGCGGGCGCTTCCTTTTCATTTTCTGTCGCGAGCAAATCATAGGCGAGGCGTGCTTCGCCCATGCGGGATGCAGCGTTTATGCGTGGTGCTATTGAAAAGGCAACATCGTCTTCTGTAATATTTCTCAATCTCAGCGAATTTATAAGGGCACGCATCCCATGGCGCTTACTTTTTTCAAGAACCTTTAGGCCGAAGTGTGCCAAAATCCTGTTTTCGTCTATTAGTGGAACCATATCTGCGATAGTTGCAATGGCTACTAAATCAAGAAACCATTTTTCCTGACCACCGGCTAGCTTTAAAACTTTTTTCTGCTGGAGTGCTTGCACAAGTTTAAATGCGACGCCCGCTCCACATAAACCTTTGAATGGATACTGACAATCCTCCTGCATTGGATCAAGAATCGCATACGCATTTGGGGCTCCCTCTTTTGGCGCTTCGTGATGGTCTGTCACAATCACATCTATTCCCGCTTTTTCTGCCGAGTCCACCGTGCCATTACCTGCGATACCACAATCCACGGTAATTATTAGAGAAACATTTTTACTTTTTAATTCTTCAATTGAGTTTTCGTGAAAGCCGAAACCATCGGTGTGTCTGTCTGGGATGTAAGCAATAACATTTTTAGAAGTTGTTTCTAATGCTTTGCGAAGCATTATGCCCCCCGGAATCCCATCTGCATCGTAATCACTATAAATGGCAATGGTCTCGTTATTATCAAAGGCTGTTTTAATACGAGAAACCGCTTTCTCCATATCTTTCATTAAAAATGGATCATGGAGTTTTTCGTATTTTGGGTTCAGAAAATCCTCTCTGTTCTCCTGTGTGATACCGCGCTTTTTTAGAATTTCTTCAATAATTGGGTGCATTTCTTTATGTGGAGAGTATTATATCTGACATGGAGAATTGTATTTTTTGTAAGGTCGCTAACAAACATATACCGCATTATCCGGTATATGAAAATGATAATGTTTTAGCCTTTTTGGATATACACCCATTAGCGAAGGGCCACACTCTTTTGATTTACAAAAAACATGTAAATAGCCTTGAAGAGGCTTCTGATGAAACCAAATTACAAATGTTTAATGCTGTAGCAAAAATTCGTCCAATACTGACGGAAGCAACGGGCGCGAAGTATACACTTGTAATGGTTGCCGGTGTTGATGTGCAGCATTTTCACATTCATTTAATACCGCAAGCTGAAGAAAGTGTTCTTTCGAAAACCAAACCTCTTTCTTTCACAACTGAAGAATTTGAAAAAATAAGAAATTCTATTTCAGAAAAAATGCCCGCTTAGCTAAAGATCTAATTAAGGGCTTTTATTCCAGGCAGAGTTTCTTCATTTAAAAACTCGAGCATTGCTGCGCCAGCGGTAGAAAGAAATGTAAAATTTTTCTGGAGACCAAGCTTTCGAATACAAGCCACAGTATCCCCACCGCCCACAATAGAGCGTACACCAACAGCTTCTGCTATTACTTTCGCTACCCCACGTGTACCTTCGGTATAACCCAGTTCGTAATTCCCCATTGGACCGTTCCAAATAATTGTCTTCGCCCCAAAAACAATCTCCCTCACAACACTCACGGAATCTTCTCCGATGTCTGCAATGGTTTCTTCTGACCTAACATCTTCTATATTTGTAGTTCTATCTCCTCCACCTGTTACAACCACATCGACAGGCAGATAAAGTGGGGGTTCTGAAAAAGAATGGAGGTGCGGTGGTACTAAAGACACAAGGGACCTCCCCACCTCAAGGCCTTTGGCTTTGAAAAAATCGTTGGCGAGAGCCCCGCCCACAAAAACGGCATCTGATTTGGTAAAGAATTTTCTTAAAATCTGAAGCTTGGTGTCAAACTTTGCGCCCCCGAGTATGAACACGGAAGGCTTTTGAGGAATAAAACATTTTGATAGCTCGGTTACTTCTCTTTCAAACTGTAATCCGGCAAAACTAGGTAAAAATTTGGGGAGAGACACAATAGAGGCATGTTCTCTGTGCGAGGCAGAGAAAGCTTCATTTACATATATATCAGCATACGAGGCTAGGGTTTTTGCAAATTCTTCGTTATTGTCTTTTTCGCCTTTGTATTTTCTCAAATTTTCCAATAAAACTACCTCTCCTGTATCCAAATGTGTATCTATATTGGTATTCTTGTCTGGAAAATACTCCTCTGCAAAAAAAACAGGAAAACTTCGCGCAAGAATATCTGCCACAGGCTTCAGTGTCTGTTCGTTTATAGAGTGATTTGCTTCTATGTGACTAGCGAGAATGATTTTTGCTCCAGCTTCTTTCAGAAAATTTATAGTAGGAAGCAGAACTTCTATCCTGTATGTGTCTTCTATGACTCCAGATTCAATAGGTATGTTCAAATCTGCCCTCACAAGAACTTTTTTGCCAGCAAACTCCGCTTTATTTTGACTAAGAAATTTCATCTAAAATTCTCTCTATCTCTTTTGGTATAAGACTTTCTCGACCCACTAAAAACCCATTCACTCCACCAACCTCCTTTAGGTTTCTAGCGTTTTCTGGTAAAACAGAACCCCCATACAAAACTTTCAAAGACTTCACTACATTCCCAAAATAATTTTGAGACACTACTTTCTTTATAAACAAAACAGTCTCTCTTAAATCTTCTCCAGACATAGCCCCTTTAGATTCTTCCCCCACTGCCCACACCGGCTCATAAGCAATGATGACATTTTTCAAATCATTTTTTGAAACATTAGAGATGACATCTTCTATTTCTGATCTAAGTTGGTGCCAAAATTCTCCTTCAGAATCTCTTTGTTGCTCACCGACACACACTATCACTGTAAATTTCGTTTTGAGCGCCAATTTTATTTTTTTTGAAATAGCGTCTATGTTCTCACCCATCCTTCGTCTTTCGGAATGCCCTAGTATGAGATAATTAGCGCCAACGCCATAGAGAGCGACTGGGCTTATCTCTCCTGTAAACGCTCCGCTCTTCTCAAAAAAAGCATCTTGCGCCCCCAAAAAAAGATTTTTTGGTTTCTTTGCTCCCAAAAATAGGCCTAGGTGCGGGGCGGAAGGGCAAGCAACTAGAGAAATTTTTCTGCGTGCAAATTTTTTTGCAATTTTTTTGTAGCTACCAAAAAGATTCTTTGCATCTATACTTGATACTGGATTCATTTTCCAGTTACCAACAAATATAAAACTCATACATGGAATTATAGCAACAAGTTGGAACCCTACCCAATCAAGGACTAACTGCTTTCTACCATTCTAAAAACTTCGTCAATAGTTATAAGGCCAGACGCTGCTTTGAATAGGGCATCTTCTGCCATAGTAATCATCCCCTCTTTTACGGCCTGACTTTCTATCTCTCCACCCATAGCGCCTTCAATAATAAGATCTTTTATAGCGGGGCTTATTTTCAGCACTTCGTGTATACCTAAAAATTCCTGGTTGTCTTCATGGGTGCCATTCTCTGTATACATTTTTATGTTGGTCCAGTCATCTTTTTTAGATATTACACCTTCTTCTTTTAAAAGATTGAGAACCCTGTCCATATCTATAAATCGTCTTAGTTTGTGTATTTCTTTTTCTGACAAAACATTTTCTTCGTGTTTATTTTTAAGTTTCTTTACCAAGCCATGCCCCACTACAATTTTTAGAGAAGACGCTATTAAAAATTTTTCTACTCCCATTTTTATCAACCCCTCTATGGCTTCGCCAGAATTTTTACCAACAAACGGAAACATAACCAGCTTTCCAGAAAGCGATGCGTTGAGGGCGGTGGTTGCTGTTTCTTTTTCTTTCACATCACCTACCATAATTACATCAGGGTCTTGTTTTATAAGAGTACGAAGACCATTTTTCATGTTTAGCTTTCCATCTTGGGATACTTCGGTTTGGTTCACCATATTCATTTGATACTCAATAGGATCTTCAATAGTCACAATAGACAAACTTGGCTTATTTATGAGATCTAGAGCCGTATAGAGGGTGGTCGTTTTACCAGAACTAGGGGGGCCACTCATCACAACAGCGCCTTCGCCGTCTCTTAAAACTCTATGAAATTTCTCCAGTGCTTCCCCGTGAAAACCTAGAGTCTCCAAGCTAAAACCGAGGGCCCCTGAATTCAATACTCTGATATTTATCTTTTCACCTGCGGAGGTTTTTATAATTGAAAATCTAAAAGATGTGGCTTCTTTTACTACTTCTTCGGTAGACACTCTAAACCTTCCCTCTATTGGGTATTCACCTGCTTGGAGGTCTAGACCAGCAAGCTTTTTGAGTCTCAAAACTATTGGAAAATGTGCCCTTGATGGCAGAGAAAATGCTTCACAAAGTGACCCGCCAATCCTAAAGCGTACAAGTGTTTTTTCTTCTTGAGGATCGATGTGAATATCTGAGGCGCCCTGATACACAGCATGTTGCAAAACCAAATTTAACAGCTTGGATACATTTTCATCTTCTGCGATGTCTCTCAATTTGGCAGAGGGCGATTCCCCATCACCAAGAGCACTATATTCACTTGGTATACTCCTCGATTCTTTTTCTATTTTTTCGCCAAATTCTTTTTTTAGTAATTTTTGATAAGCAATGAGAGCCTGTTTTATGGACTGCGAATCTGTAAATCTGGGTAAAAACTTTATTCCTTTTTCTTTTTTTAGATAGTCTAGTGCTGAGAGATCTGTCATAGACAGCATTGCTACTTCCACTCCATTGGTATGGCTTTCAAAAGACACTACATTATGTTTTCTAGAAATAGTTTCGGGAATTATTTCTAAAATATTGAGCCTCAACTCTTTTTTGCTTAAATCAACAAAAGGAATTCCTGAAATATGCGAATATATTCTTCTTAAATCATCTTCATTTATAAAACCCTCGCGCACTAAAACTTCTGAAAAAGGGAGGCCTTGTTTTTTGGCATTTTTTTGGGCACTCACTAATTCGGCTTTTGAAACTAGTCCGGAATCAAAAGCAAAATCTTTTAGTTGTTCCTCATCAATGTGCATTTGTAAAGATAATAACAAAAATACTCCGCTATATATAGCGGAGTAT
>CAYGCY010000013.1:0-7015 GCA_964348525.1 uncultured Candidatus Saccharibacteria bacterium | reverse complement strand
CCGGTAGGGTCACCACTTTAGATTTATCAGCACCAGTTTGCTGATTTATCTTGTAAATTAAGGATGTTTTTGCGGTTCCAAATTTCTTTCCATCAAAGATAACTTTTTCAGGAAAAATCTGTTTTTGAAAACGCGCCCGGTGCATTGGGAGGTCTGAAAGCTCTACCCAAGTCTGTGCGCTATTCCTAACAAAACGGAATGAGTAATCAAGAGCTTCCTCCATGTTGAACTCCTCAACCCGTTTATCTTCTAACAATAATTTCTTTTCCTCAATCTTAAAATTGATAATATCTTTTTGCCCGAGAAACTCTTGGTCTGTATATTTTCTGGTCCTGTGTAAATCAAATACGCGTTGACGTTCTCCCTCTAACACTTCTATCTCTTTGCGTATACGAGCATTTTCACCATCAAGTTTCTTATAATTAGACTGCCAGACATCAAGGACTACCGCTCTAAATACTTTCTCGTATTTTTGGGTTGGGCTGATTGAATGTATATATTCAACAAAATTTTGCTCCAATGTTTTTTTTGGGATAGATATAGCCGCAGAGCAACCCTGTTTTTGATGATGGTAATATGGATACTTAACTCCCTTACGACCAGTAGAGGTGCTTCCAGTCAAACCTACGCCACATTCAGGACACAGAGCGAATCTTCGTAGAGGAAACGTTGGATTAGCAGTATCTCTCTTACCGCTCCTAAACTTATTTCTAAGTTCCGGTTGACACCTTAAAAATAATTCGCGGTCTATTATTGGTGCAAATTCGCCTTTAATCTCGTTACCAAAAGCTCTCATAACTCCATAATAGATAGGGTTATGTAAAATCTTCTCCATCAGTTGCATACAAGACTTCTTGCCTGTTCTAGTGCGAAACCCACGTCCTGTAAGGAATTCTGAAAGTGAGCGATAGCTATGAGTTCCTTTCGCATATTCCTCAAAAGCAAGTCTAATATAGGGAGCAAAATTATCATCTACAACCAAATTTCCTCCCTTTGTTAAACGTTTATATCCAAGTGGTGCAGGCCATACCCAAATACCTTGTCGCACACGCTCTTCCATACCGCTCTTGCTTCTAGCGGAACGAACATTATTATCGAACTCGGCAAATACAGATAACATACCCTCCATTGCTCTACCGACAGGTGATTCGTCAATATGTTCCGTAACTGAACGCAGTTTTGTATTATATCTTTTCAGAAATGTTTGGGTTATTGCGTGATCGTCTTGGTTCCTCGCAAATCTATCAATTTTGTAAACTATGAAATAGTCAACGGGCTTTTTTTTATTAGTACAAAAATTTAAAGCTTTCTTAAATTCTGTCCGATTAGCTGTCTTTGCTGATTCCCCTTCTTCAATAAAAGGCCTGCCTATTATTTCTATATTTTCTCGCTGTGCATACTCGCGACAATAACGTTCTTGCATAACCAAGCTCGTGCCTAATACCTGTTCCTGTGAAGAAACACGGCAGTATATTATTCCTGTTTTCTTTGCTACTTGTTCCATGGCTTAACTATAATGTTATCTTCTGGCGACGTTAATAACCTAACGGGATATTTGGAACCAAGTTTCTTGGACCAATAAACATCAAAAGCGAGTTGAGCAGATTCGTATAAGGAATTTCGAATTTCCTCCAGTTCCGAATCGGGCAAACTAGAAAGCTCAGGGGCTATTTGTTTCATTTTTTGGAGAGATATCATTGTTTTAAGACAACAAAAAAAACGCCTAAAGAGGCATCCAGTGACCGTATTCACGAGCTTTTCAGCTCGGCCGGGGCTTTCGCTCCGGTGACAAGGTGGTCAACCCTGATGTTTAGGAGAGGGTTTTTGCAAGAACCCACAAAACTGCGAATTGTAGCACCTAGACGACTTTTAGCATCTGCTTTCTCTCAATCTAACCATACTAAACCGCTGCGGCGAGAGTCAATAGGGCTTTATGCACACCCCCTCTGGTTGTGATGTTGTGATATAGTAATTTTATAATTGAATAAGTAAGTAGCCTAAACCAATATAAAACTATTGGCATGGCGAAAAAGTCCAGTCAAGGCCAGAAAACCCGTCGTAGGGTTTGCCTTGACTGGCCGTGCAGGGAAACCTGTATGAGAGGCTTCGGTCTCTACCTGCGGCGGGCTTTTTGTTTTTCATAAAGCTCACCACAATTTTATAAAAATAATTTTGTGGAATATGCGTAAAATAAAAAACACCTTATTTAGCGGCCGGCTTGGTAGAAAACACTACCTCATTTCAATACTTATACTGTTTTTTATTGGAGGTATCGCTACTCAAATTGCCCGCGAAGTTAACCCAGGAGTTTATGTATTTACATTCGCCGGAATATGGCTAATAAAAACTATTTTTGACGCCAAAAGACTGCGAGATAATGATGTCCCCGGGAAGATCGCTTTTATAGCAGTCATTATCTTTCTGTTTGCGTGGGTACCATGGACCTATGATGTTATGGTTGGGGCAACTTTCTCTTACCCAACACCGCACTACGTTTCTTTATCCTGGACGTTGCTTTTTATAGTCCATCTTAATTTGTTATTCGCAAAGGGAAACAACAAGGCAAATCGCTACGGAACACCCACAAACTCGCTTAGTTTAATTAACGCCCTTTTTCCAAAGATACCAAGACAACCATGACTTCTCTTGCAACACCTGATTACGTTTGTAAAAAATGTGAACAAAAATTTCTTTTCCTTACAGAAAATACGTCACTTTGCAAATACTGTGGCGAGCCCACTCAATGGTACCGGCGTTTCTACTACTCATTAAGCAAGAAGATATTTCTTTTCCTTAAAAGAAATTTACCTTAATTTATGAACAACGAAATAATTATTCTGGGAGAAACTTTTGACCGAGATATAATACCGCACGTGGCTCGAATGTTTGATAAAAACAGGGCAAATACTGAGATACAGATAAAGTCTATCGCCGACGCGTGGCACGAAGGGGAAATCGTGGGCGCGGTACAAGCACTTGAAAGCGACTTGGCTCACGGATAAAAGACATGCACCGTTTTTACGAACGAATACAGGATGAAATTGACCATTTACTATGGCGCTACCACGACCACGAGGAGATGTTCTGGATTTTTATTATTTTATTGATTGTGATTATACTAACGCTTATTGTTCCCGATTCCGGGATCAGTAATAATTGGGATTCAGAGTACCGACAAATGCAACTGGAAGAAAGTTACAATCTATAAACTGTTCCAAATGGTCAGTCTTTTCCAATGATTCCTTTTCAACATAAGTACGACAAGAGTGGCTTTGTAGCGCCTAGACAGCCCACCGTTAATTAAACGCCCGTATTGATTATTCATTATTCTCTCCAGAGCAAATGTGTAATCTTGGTAGTTTTTTGCGAGATTATAAAGGGTACTTTTATGTACCCCCAGATAAAGAGCAAATCCCCCTATAGTGGGCAGATGTACATGCCATTTTCTCGTTATTGCTTCAAAAATGTCTCTGCAACCGTCCAAGTAAGCCTCTGCCAAAATATCTATTCCAGACTGATATTTGGTGGGTCTGCCGCGCTTCTGCGTCACCTGAGTGGTTGTAGTAGTTTTTTGCATAAGTCCATTCATAGTCTAAATTATAGCCCATAACAGTGGCTTCTACAGTGTCTAAATAATCAGATAAATTATTCAAAATAGTACACAAACACTATTTGCCCGCCCTTCTCTTAAGCATTTCTATATATGCTTGGGCCGTTTTTATGCCATGCATACCAAGCGCGATGCAGCCTGAGTCCGTCATTTTGTGGGCGTTGTGGTCGAACATATCCAATATCTCATTCAAGGGGTGTTTGTAGAGTTCGGCAAACCAGCCCGGATTTTCAGATATGAATTCCATTATCGGATCATGTGCTTCGTGCATATACAGATACAGCCCCCCCAAAGGAACAAGATTTTTTGCTTCTTCACCCTGAATCATCCCCTTATCAATATTTGCCAGGACTAACACAAATTCCCCCCGGAAGAAGTATTCTGGTTCTGAAAACTCAGTGATCATCTCTCCAATTTTGTCGCCAATGATTTGTCTTATTCTCTGCGCTATTGGTTCACACCAGCGTTGTTCAAATGCATCATTAAACAAAGCTTTCGCTCCGTAAGAAAAGAAATAAACATCCGTGATAGCTGAAGCCCCGTTTCTTCTTTGGTGCTTAATAGGGATCTCCAGTACCTGTTTCAACGCAGAGCCATGATTTGACGCAACCCCACAAATAAAAATTGTATACAAAATTAGTGTGAGTGGGTAATAACGCAAGGCTTCGCCAATTCGGTTATATTGGATACCACTTGGCACTTCTGTGGTTTTGGCAAGTATCTTGACAGAACGTAAGAGGGCGTCGGTATATTCACCTTTATTGTCACTGAGCATTATCGTTGCCACCGACAGCTGAAGTGCTTGTGTTTTGTTTTCAAGATCAAAGATAATTTTTTTGTTTCCCTCAGGATTTTTGAGCTGAGGTGCCCACGGGAGTCCGGTGTCAGTCCCATCAAGATATTCCCGAAGACGCTTTGCTTCAGAGATAAGGTCTTCAGCGATAGCATTTTTTGGAGTACGGAGTTTGTGTTTTATCCGGGTTGGGAGATCAATTCCAAGCGATTCGCCCACGTCAATAGTGTCACTTACGTTAATTTGTATATCCTTTGGTTGTTCGGCCTCGCTCCCTACATTTCCCGGAAGAGCAGACACTGCACGCTCCACCAGCTTAAATAGTGCGCTGTTGTATTGATCCTCCATCTTCGCCACACGCGATTGCAAACTCCTAATACTCTCACGCAAAGGTTCCAAGAGTAAATCAGTTTGTTTTTGCCCGATAAGGGTAAGGTCTTCAGGTAGACCTGGGTCCGTGGTTGACCCGTGACGCACAAACCATTCTCCTTTCTTTCGGGAACGTGAACGATCGGTGCAAAAGAAGTCCTTGAAGAACATGTAGGGCTTATTGTTTCGAGGGGGAATAACGATTACACCCCATTTCTTGTTATCAGTAGTTTCAAAACCCATGACATATATCTGAGGCATTGGCGTAATATAGGTCTTGAGAAGTTGTTCTACGTGGTTCTGAAATTTATCTGTATCTGATTCCGTCTGTGTAATTCCAGTAATAGCCTTTGCCTTTACTCCATAGATAATAAATCCGTGGTCTTCATAATTAGTGTCGTAGGTATTTGCGATCGCGATAATGTCTTTCAGTAAGTCCGCTTTATGTTCATTTGTGGCTGTCTTTATCTCTGTCTTAAAATCTATCTTTGCCCCTTCCGTCCCATGCGCAATAAGTCCTTTCAGTAAGGTTTCGAGTTCGCCATTTGTCCAAGGTAGAATTTCTTGGGTTCGTCTTTTAGGGCTCATTAAAAAAAAATTATACGGGTGACAAAATACCCCTTATTCACATGGGACTACAATACGATTTTTCTGCTTAAAACACTAGCTATTTGGAAGTACACTAGAAGTTAAGTTAGGTCTTTGCAAAAAGTCGCAAATTAAAAGAAAAAAGATATAATATGCAAGCCTAGGTGGTGTAATGGTAAACACGTCTTTTTGTCGGAGTTCTTCAGAGTTATTGGCTTTGGGGAATTTGCCAAAAAGATGGCGGAAGCCGTGCGGGTTCGACTCCCGTCTTAGGCACAGAACTCTCATGAGCGAACGAAGAAGAAAAATTGAATTTGTTGCTGAAAAAAAAGTCTCCAAACCGGTTAAGGTGGAGTTTTTCACCAAGGACGGGGAAAAGGTCTCTTTCAAAGGGCATCAAGATGTAAAAAAGCCCGTAAAGATTGAATTTTATGCAAAAAGGAACAAAAAAAGTTAGAGTATTTTATATTGACACTAGCATAGCACTGGACTACATAACTGGTAGGAATACGCAGACAATTTCTGTTTTAGAAAAAATAAAGAGTAAGGGCTGGAAATGTATAAGCTCATCTTTCCTTACAATGGAAGCGGCTGATTATAAGAAAGATAATTTGTTTTTTGCTGATAAGGTTTTTGAGAAAAAATGGGAGATGAGGAAAATAGCTAGAGAAGCGTATAACAAAGACTTAACACGTGGTGATTTCGAAAAAACCCTTAACTGGTTTGTAGAATTCCTGGATAAATACAATCTTGAACTTTTTGACTTTCTAATAAATAACGATAATTGGTTTTTAGCTCAAAATATCGCCTTTAATTCTAACCTCAGTGCCCCTGATGTTGTCCATTTGGCATCGGCAATGATTGGGGCCATTAACGGCCAGTGCCAAGTTTTGATAACAAACGACAAGTTTTTCGCCACTGAAGGTAAAAAAGCTGTGGAAAATCGTAAGCTAAAAAACAAACTAGAAATCATGACCGTTGCTGAAGTTGAGAAAAAATACTTTCCCAAAAAATAGGAATTGCCTTAAAGACCCTACTATTATTTCTAATCCCTAGTGGCAGTCTCGGGCGTGGGTCTTGCCAAATTATCTGCATGTATTAGCCTCAAATATATGGATCAAATCATTATTCATGTAGCGGGGGTGGTCTTGGGCGCCCTGGTTGTGAGCTTGCTACGCCTAAACACCAAGCGGGTGGTAATATTGCATGCCGGGTCCATCAGCTGGATATGGAAGGTCATGGCCCTTATAGGGAAATTTCTGTTTTACTATGGCTTATTGGTTTTTGTGTCTAATCTCGTGGGTAGCGGCGCGGAAGCCTATAACACGGGTATAGGAGCCGCTATTATGACCTTCGGGTTCATTTTCTGGGCCTGGGGTGGTATCGTTATTTACTTCAAACGAAACTAGAGGCGGCTTCCAAATCTCGTCCAAAGACATGCCATGCATTAAGCTCTATAATAAGTTGATTCCAATTCTGTCCCACTTGGGTCACCAAGAGAAACATCCAATAGGTTATACTAGACTTCATGGATCCGGAAAAAGACAATAAAAAAGGCGAACTCATCTTTTTGACCGACACCGGCATGTCCGGCAAACCGCAAAGGGAACCGCCGCGCGTAAACCGCGCGCTTATACCCCAAACTTCAGCCAGCG
>CAYGCY010000012.1:0-10122 GCA_964348525.1 uncultured Candidatus Saccharibacteria bacterium | reverse complement strand
CGGAGTGGCGGAATGGTAGACGCGCACGACTCAAAATCGTGTCTCGCAAGGGGTGGAGGTTCGAGTCCTCTCTCCGGCACATATATTTACTAAATATAGCTCTAAACAAGGCCGTATTTTATACAAGGTATTGACTTTTCTATACTATCTATGGTATAATACCAGCATGGAAAATATTAGAAAACATAAGAACATTTCGAGCACGCCTGCCTCCCATATAGGCATACAGGCTTTTTTGGCGTTGCTTATTATGATTCTTTTGCCTCTAACGATAAGTGTAGCTACATTGGTAAAAAATATAACCTCCAAACCTGAAACAACTGAACCAATAAAAGCGGTAGTAAAAGAAGCTCCAAAGAACAAAGTTACTCTTACTAGATTTTTGGCGGCAGCAGTATTCGGAGTGGGAGATGAAAATATAATTGTTAATGAAGAAGAAGGGGTTGAAATTATAGTACTCCCCTATGGCGGACAAGTAGAAGGGGGTGGAAATTTGGAAGGAACAGGAAACATAGACATAGACCGTTGGGCCGGAGCCCCTCCCACATCAGATGGCTCTACACTTGAAATCAGAAAGCCGAGTCGTTTGTCTAATGCTGTTTATCTTTCCAACGGAGGATCTGCTAACGCTGGCGGGAACATCTCGTCTGGAGGTACCATCCCAGCTGGAGGATTTATAGATTAAGACAAAAACCCCAAAGCAAAACTTTGGGGTTTTTGTTATGCTCGTATTGTGAAAAAACCAAAGATAGTTGCAATAGTTGGGCCTACAGCACTTGGTAAAAGTGACTTGGCTGTTTTTTTAGCCAAGAAAATAAATGGCGAAATCATCTCTGCAGATTCGAGGCAGGTATACAGAGGAATGGATATAGGTACGGGGAAAATTACTAAAAAAGAAATGACTGGTGTCCCCCACCATATGATAGACATCGCAAATCCAAAGAAACGAATAACTGTAGAGCAATACAGAAATGAGGCGACAAAAATACTAAAAAATATTTGGGCAAAAGGTAAAACCCCCATAGTATGTGGCGGTACGGGCTTCTATATAGAAGAACTATTATTCCCCTCTCCTCTACCGAATGTTTCGCCAGATAAGAAACTTCGAAATTTATTATCTAAAAAAACGGCAGAAGAACTGTTTAATATTCTAAAAAGAAAAGACCCCGAGAGAGCAAGGAACATAGACCCAAAAAACAAAATTCGTTTGATAAGAGCGCTTGAAATAATAAAGGCTCTAGGAAAAGTGCCCCCGCGAAAAAACCAAAATAGCCCCTATGATGTTTTTTTTATAAAACTAGATGCCCCAATAGACATACTGAAAAACAACATACACAAGCGGTTGATAAAAAGAATGGATTTAGGGATGATCAAAGAAGCACAAATACTTCATAAAAAAGGTTTGTCTTATAAAGAAATGGGTGCGTTTGGCTTGGAATATAAGTGGCTAGCAAAATTATTAAAAAAAGAGGTAGACAAACAGGCATTTATAAGAGGGCTAGAAAGAGACATTGTGTCATACGCACGACGTCAAAAAACTTGGTTTAAAAGATACTAGCTCAAAAGGAAAACGAATCCCCTAGAGGGACGAGAAGCCCCGCGCACGTGCGCGGGGCTTCTGTTATAATCGCCTAAATCAAGGGCCCATAGTTTCAATGGTAAAACGTCGGTCTCCAAAACCGAAGTTCGAGGTTCGAGTCCTCGTGGACCCGCCATAATCATGGACAAAGAAACTATAAAACAACTTGAATTATCACTACTTCAACCAGAAGTTAGAAAATCTAAAGAAAAACTAGACAAGTTGGTATCGGATGATTTTATAGAAATTGGTAGTTCAGGAAAAATATTCGATAAAAAACACGTCTTGGAGGACTTGCCAGAAATGGAAGCGCCAAAATTTTTAGTTAATTCTTTTGAAACAAAGGAACTGGCCCCAGATTTGATAATGACAATTTTTCAGATTAGTAAAACTTTAGCTAATCAGACCACACTGTCACAAAGAAGCTCGGTTTGGAAAAAAAATAATGGAAATTGGCAAATGATTTTCCATCAAGGAACCATCATTAAATAAGCGGGGTATATTTAGTGAGCCTTGTTCTCCGCCGTTCGTCTCGGAAGTTTTTCAGCATGGTAAATCAATCTGCGCTAATGCACTCTTGATTTTGAAAAACTGAGAGACAGCAAACCCCGGCGCTGGCCGGGGTTATGCGTGAACGCCGGAGAATATGGCGAACGCTCTTTATTTTTTAGCTTCTTTAAAAATCACCCTCTTTCTGAGCTTTTTTGAGTATTTTTTTAGCTCAATTTTGCGCTCTACTTTGCGCTTATTTTTGCGAGTGTAATAAGCCTCGCCGGTTTCCTTGTTCCTTAATATTATTAATTGATCTTGAGACATAGGGCACTACTTTAACATGTATCTATTTATTTTCAACAGCGTATTTTTGCTCTAATTCAGCAATAAATCCCTCTACAGAATCGTCTCCTGGAAAATCCATAAGAGGTACATCGTCTGAGGGGGTACTACCTATGAGGGCATGATAGGCAACAAAAGAATATGGGTCATTATATTTTTCTTGCAACAAAAAAGCATACTGAGTTATTGCGTCTATAAGATCCGTTTGAGATTCTCCCTCCACCCCAAAAACCAACGAATACTGTCTTCTTTTTAGCTCTTCAAATTTTGCTTGAATAACTTCTTTTTGATTTGGGACGGCTTCCATTGTGCGCCGAGAAGGATTCGAACCTTCGTAGCCCGAAGGCGACAGATTTACAGTCTGTTGTAATTGACCACTCTACCACCGGCGCGAGACTTAAATTTACCTTTTATTTGATGATTTTTCAATCAAGCTATTTCTTTCCCGAAGAAACCTTACTCTTTGCCTTTTCTGTCCAAAGAGAGCCCCCTCTCCCTTTTTTAATATCAAAAGTAAAATCATTGCCTTTTACTCCTATAAGCACTTCACCCCCACGAGACACCCCTTTTGATAGCATCATAGACGCCACGTTGTTCAATATTTTGTTTTGTATCAAGCGCTTCAAAGGACGGGCTCCGTATTGAGGGTTGTATCCTTCTTTGGCCAAAAGCTCCAGCGCATCTTTATTTAGGGTTAGAGTAATTTCTCTATCAGCCAATCTCTTTTTCACTTCGCCCACTTGAATTTCTACTATTTTTCTAATGGCCTCAGTAGAAAGTACGTCAAACAAAACTATGTCGTCTAATCTGTTCAAAAATTCAGGTCTAAAATAATCTTTCAGGGAATCAAGCACTTTCCCTTTTGCGTCTTCATAACCGGCTTTTTTACTACCGTCAGAAAAACCAATGGTTTCCATCTTGTCTATAAATTGCGCACCAATATTAGAGGTGAGAATTATTAGAGTATTTTTGAAGTTTACAGTTCTACCTTTTGCGTCCGTCAGTCTACCGTTATCCAATACCTGCAAAAGCATATTGAAAACCTCTGGATGGGCTTTTTCTATTTCGTCAAAAAGAATAACGGCATAGGGCCTATGACGCACCAATTCCGTTAGCTGTCCTCCCTCTTCATATCCAACATAGCCCGGTGGTGAGCCTATCAATTTTGATACAGAGTGTTTCTCCATAAATTCAGACATATCGACTCTTATGAGGGCTTTTTCATCATCAAATAAAAACTCTGCCAAAGCCTTTGTGAGCTCTGTCTTTCCAACTCCCGTGGGGCCAAGAAAGATGAATGAACCAATGGGTCTGTTTGGGTCTGCAATACCAGCACGGGATCTTTTTACTGTATCTGATATTTTTTGAACGGCCTCTTCTTGACCAACAACTCTCCCCACTAAAAACTCTTCCATTCGAGATAGTCTTTCAGCTTCCCTTTCAAGCATTCTAGTTACGGGTATCCCTGTCCATCTGGAAACAATATCGGCAATATCTTCTGCGGTTATTTCTTCTCGAATAATTCTTTTTGGGCCCTGCAAGCGTTTTAATTTTTTGCTTTTCACATCAAAATCCTTTTGAAGTTGTGGGATTTGACCATAGCGAATCTCTGCGGCACGTGCCAAATCTGCCCTAGCCTCTGCCCCCTCAGCTTCTAAACGCAATTTTTCAAGTGTTTTTTTTATTTCTTTCAAAGACTCCACAATCTCTCTTTCGCTTTTCCACTTAATCTCAATGCCTTTTATTTCTTCCTTCATGTGCTTTACATCCCCCTCTATTTCTTTTATGCGCGCCTTAGTCTTTGCGTCTTTTGTAGTAATAACCTCTTTTTTAAGAGCCTCTTTTTCTATCTCTAGACGTCTAATTTTAGTATTGGTTTCTTCCAAAATTGGTGGCATATTTTCAAGAGAAATCTTCATATGAGAAGCAGCCTCGTCTATAAGATCTACCGCCTTGTCTGGCAGGAATCTCTCTGAAATGTATCTTGAAGATAGATTGACGGCAGAAATTATAGCTTCATCCGTAATTCTTACTCCATGATAAAGCTCGTATTTTTCTTTTAAACCACGGAGAATTGCTACGGCATCTTCTATAGATGGCTCATTCACATAAACAGGCTGAAACCTGCGTGTAAGAGCAGGGTCTTTTTCTATATGTCTTTGATATTCCTTAAGAGTGGTGGCGCCTATTGCCCTAAGTTCGCCTCTTGCAAGAGGAGGCTTTAACATATTTGAAGCATCTATTGAGCCCTCTGCAGCACCCGCGCCCACAATGGTGTGAATTTCATCTATAAAAAGAATAATCTTGCCTTCAGAGCGTTCTATTTCTTTTAGAATGTTTTTTAGTCTCTCTTCAAATTCCCCTCTATACTTTGTCCCCGCGATGAGAAGCCCCAAATCAAGAGACACAATATCCTTACCTTTGAGTGACTCCGGAACATTGCCCGAAGCTATTCTTTGGGCTAGCCCTTCCACTATGGCAGTTTTACCAACGCCTGCTTCTCCTATAAGAATCGGATTATTCTTTGTTCTGCGGGAAAGTATCTGAATAATTCTTGCTACTTCATTATCTCTACCCACCACGGGGTCGAGCTTGTTTTCCTTTGCAAGTTTAGTAAGAGAGCGTGTGTATTTCAGTATGGCTTTCGGTTTCTTCGTTTCTCTTTCTCCTGTATCTTTTGTAGTTTTTAATTCGTTAAGAGATTGCACTACAGAGGCGTGAGTGATTCGAAAGCGAGACAGCAAGTCTCTTGCAGAGCTTGGTGTCTCTAGAGTAGAAACAAAAAGATGTTCTTCAGAAATAAATTCGTCTCCAAGATTTTTTGAAACCTTTGAGCTGTTATTTATTATTTCTGCAAGCTCTGGGGTTAAATACAACTGATACGAAGGAGAAATGGTTTGAGCAGAATCTACACTCTCAAGAGATTCAAAGATTGAATCAGAAAGCAAAAGAGAATCTACATTTAATCTCTCAAGAAGAATCGCAACCGTCGAGTCGTCTTGCGAGACAAGGGCCGCTAAAAGATGCATAGGATTTACGTGGTTTTGTCCACGCTCCACGGCAAATTCATGTGCTTTTCTTATTGCCTCTTTTGCTCTTTCTGTAAACTGTTCGGGGGGTATCATAGTGAATGACAAAATACATCTAAAAACACCTCAAGTCAATCGCAAAAACTCTCTATTTTCCGATTGCTTTTAGGAACCTTTGCGCAAAATAAAACGAATCCTCGCTTGTAATATCAGTATTCCTAATTCCTAAAATATCTCCAGATAAGTCTATGAGAGGTGCCCCTGGAGTATGTCTGGAATTGGAAAAATCAGTGTCTATTATTCTTGGGGAGGTTGTCGATTCTCCTTGGAAATTGGTAATTCTCCCTACCAAAGTAAAATTCTCATTTTGGCCTTCAAGAACTATGACTGTTTGCCCAAGTTGTGGAACAGATTTTGTAAATGATGCTACAGAAATATTTGAAGCAGGTACACCGGCAGATTTAAATAAAACCATTCCATATTCCGGAATTTCTCTTTCTATTGCCAAATTAGAAATCGTGCCATCAGCAAAAGTTCCTGAGTAAGGAGTTTGCACTGAAAAACCCGGAGCGCGTTCTGCCAATATCTGACCATCTTTTGAAATGAGTACACCCAAAGCGTAAAAAGGAGTGGAGCCGTCTGAAGCAAGAATTCTTATTCGTACTAGTGCGCTTTGATTTTTTGTAATTGCAGAAATAACTCTGTCATCTTCTGAAACTATTTGTATTTCTCTTCCGCCGGTAGTATCAGATACCTTTTCTATGGTCCTTTCTACTACCCTATTTATTGTTTGAGTAACATTTGTCGGGGCGCTTTCAAGAAGACTTGACGTCATTATGCCGGTTGCTATTGAGGTGACAAACGATAGTAAGAGCGTCAAAAGTACTAACTGTGTTTTTGTTAATGATTCCATATTGAACTCATTATAACATTTATAAAGTAAGTGTGAATTTTTTATTCTTTGATTGTTCAGTCGCCTTTTTTAGCGCTTCCATTACTTTAGAAAAATCTTTCTTTGTGGTAGAGCGCCCGAAAGAAAACCTTAAGGAAGATGTTCCGCATTTGTCTTTGGAAATACTTTCAACTACATAAGAATTGGATCGCTCTTTTAAATTTTGACATGAGCTAGATGGAGACACACTTATCCCAAAAGAATCAAGAATAAAAACGGCTTGCTCAGAATCTATTTCTGGAAAACAAAAACTAGAAATAGCTGGGCTTCTTTTAAATATATCAATCGGCCCATTAATAGACGCGTCTTTAAAACTCTTGAGAATGAGCGCGGTAAAATTTTTCTGTAATTTTTGTAGTCTTTTGTATTCTCTGGTCTCCATTTCTTTTGAAATTTCGAGAGCCTTTGTAAAGCCGGCTATACCAGGCAAATTTTCAGTACCCGAACGACGCCCATCTTCTTGCCCACCCCCAGACAGTAACGGGATTACAGACACACCTCTTCTTATAAATAGGACACCCGCTCCTTTGGGGCCATAAAATTTGGAAGAGTCGAGAGACATAAGGTCTATTCCTAAAACATTCGTTTCTAGAGGTAAGACCCCTACAGCTTGAGTGGCATCAATATGTACATAGGGAAATGGCTTTCCTGTGTCTTTTCTGTGCTTTCTGACGGCCTTCATTATCTCTTTTATATTCTGCACCGTGCCAATTTCTCCGTTTACATATCCAAAAGAAATCATCGTTGGATTCTTCGCCAAGGCCTTTTTTAGAGATTCCGTCTCTAAAAATCCTTCTTTGTCTACAGACAAAAAACCAAACACTACATTTTTATGGGCATTTTTAGCTGTCTCTATAATAGAAGGGTGGTCTATAGACAAAACAAATATTGAAGCCTTTTTATTCGACTTCAAAAAATATTTCAGGACTCCCAAAATGGCTAAATTATTAGATTCGGTGCTTCCAGATGTAAAAATAATCTCGTCATGATGTGCGTTGAGAAGTTCGGCAACTTTTTTTCTGCAACTCAATAAAAATTTGGAAGACAAGACACCGCCACCGTGAAGTGCACTAGGATTTTGCCAGAACTTTTTTTCTGTATTCAATATGGTTCGAGATACTCTCCTGTCTATAGGAGTGGCAGAGGCGTAATCGAGATATATTTTCTTTAACATAAACTTAATTTAGCTATTTTTCGTATGTTTGCAAATAAAAAACTTTGTCTGTCTTTTGATTAAAAGCAACAAAAATGCAATAATCCTAGCCAATGACACTCACACCAGAAACATTTTCCTTGGTGGCGTTAGGACTTTCTTTGGCGTCCCTCGTCTTTACAGTACTTATTTATGTAAAAATCGGTAGTTTTTTCAAGCAAGGAAACGCAAAATCCTTTGAAGACATGGCTCTTCAAATAGTAAGCGAACTTGAAGGACTCAAAAAATTTAGAACAGAGCTTATGGAATACATCACTGTTTTAGAAAAAAGATTGACTCGCTCTATGCAAGTGGCTCTGTCAAAAAGATACAATCCATTTAAAGGAACCGGCGAAGGAGGGCTTCAGTCGCATTCAACTGCCTTGTTGTCTGAAAACGGAGATGGGGTTATGATCTCCGCACTAGGAACTAGAGACAGGGTGAGCGTCTTTGCAAAACCATTAGAAAAATTCGAGTCTAAAGAAGTCGAACTTACCCCTGAAGAGAAGGAGATACTGGAAGAAGCTAGGAAGCTTATATCTTTATAATGCGGAACAAACTACCATGCAACAAAACACTAAAAAAAGACCGCCCGTCGTTGTCATTATGGGTCACATTGACCACGGCAAATCTACCCTTCTTGATTACATAAGGAAAACCAATATCACTGAAAAAGAAGCGGGAGGGATAACTCAACATATCTCCGCATATGAAGCTAGTGTTTTGCATGAAGGAGCTGAGAGAAGTATTTCATTTATAGATACCCCAGGACACGAAGCCTTCAGGTCTATGAGGGACTCGGGGTCTCAAGCTGCGGACATTGCCATTCTTGTTGTTTCTGCCGAAGACGGAGTAAGGCCCCAAACAGTTGAAGCTATTGAGTGGATAAACGAACACAAACTTCCCTATCTTGTTACATTCACAAAAATAGATAAGCCTAATGCAAATATAGAAAGCGCAAAGCAGAGCCTTGCTGAAGCCAACATTTACGTTGAGGGGTACGGTGGAGATATACCTTGGGTGGGAGTGTCAGGAAAAACCGGCGACGGCATTAAGGAATTACTGGAAACCATCATTCTCATAGCTGATTTAAATAATATCCATGATGAAGACCCAGAGAATACTAGAGGAGTAATCATTGAATCACACAGAGACCCCAAAAAAGGAATCACGGCAACGGCTATAGTAAAAAACGGAGAACTAATAAAAAAAGGATTTGTCGCGACAGAGAATTCTTATGCCCCTCTTCGCATGGTAGAAAATTTTTTAGGTAAAGCCACAGAAAAAGTGGGGGCGGGCTCCCCAGTACGGATAATCGGATGGACAGAGGTACCAAAAGTTGGTTCCGAATTTTTAGTATTTGAAAACAAAAATGATGCAATAAAAGCGTCAGAGAAAAAAGACGCCCCCACGAAAAACACTTCCGAAAATACAGAGACAAATGAGAAAAAAATAATTCCGCTTATCATAAGAGCTGACACATCAGGCTCTCTTGATGCTCTTAAATTTGAAATAGAAAAGTTTACTCACCCAAGAGTGGCACCTAAAGTCATATCCTCTGGCATAGGCAATATAAGCGAGAGTGACGTAAAAACAGCTCAGAGCGACAAGGACAGCTTACTGGTAGCATTTCACACACACATTGATCCATCTGCCTCCTCTTTGGCCGAAAGACTTTCTATTACAATAATTTCAAATGACATAATATATAAGCTACAGGATGAAGTATTTGCAGAAATAGAAAAACGCGCACCAAAAATAACAATAGAAAAAATAATTGGCAAAGGGAAAATCGTTAAGTTCTTCAGCAAAACTAGAGACAAGCAGATATTGGGAGGCAAAGTGACAGAGGGCACAATAAAACTCGGGGCGCAGGTAAATATCTTGAGAAGAGACACAAAAATAGGAACCGGCAAAATAAAAGAACTCCAGTACATGAAAGAAAGGATAAATGAGGCTATAGAAGGCCGTGAATTCGGAGCACTCATTGAAGCTAAAATAGAGATGGCCCCTGGAGACACAATTGAGGGGTTTGAATTAGAAGAAACTAGATGACCTTTAGTAATCCTCACAAATCGGAGAAACTCTCAAGCCTGTTAGAGCACATGGCGGCTGAATTCATACAAAGAGAAAATCCGACCTCTGCTCTTATCACAGTTACCGGCTCGAAACTTTCTGACTCAAAAAGAAACATTGATATACTCATTTCTGTCTTGCCTGAGACGGAAGAGAAAAAAGCTTTAGAAGCATTGGGGCGCTTGAAGAAAGGCTTGTCTCAATATATAGAAACCCATGCAAAGATAGGAAGAATGCCGAGCGTCGATTTTAAAATAGACCTTGGCGAAAAAAATCGCCAAAGAATAGAAGATATAATATAGTTTCTGTAAGGCGTAGTGGCGAAGTGGTAACGCAGCGGTCTGCAAAACCGTTATGCAGGGGTTCAATTCCCCTCTACGCCTCCATCACGAATTTTCGTGATAATTGCCCGAGTGGCGGAACTGGTATACGCGCACGACTTAAAATCGTGTCTCGCAAG
>CAYGCY010000011.1:0-12723 GCA_964348525.1 uncultured Candidatus Saccharibacteria bacterium | reverse complement strand
CGGGTAAGTTCCGACGCGCACGAATGGTGTAATGACTGGAGAACTGTCTCGGGGATTTGCTCGGTGAAAATACAATACCGGTGAAGATGCCGGTTACCTGCAGTTAGACGAAAAGACCCCGGAAGCTTTACTGCAACTTGATATTGAGGATACGTGTGTTATGCGTAGCATAGATGGGAGACTTTGAAGGTACGTTCTCGGATGTACTGGAGTCGTCAGTGAAATACCATTCTTAACTTATGTATTTTCTAACCCCTACGGCAAAAACGGAGAGGGACAGTATCTGGCGGGCAGTTTGAGTGGGGCGCTCTCCTCCTAAAAAGTAACGGAGGAGCCTATTAAGGTTGGTTAGGCGCGAATGGAAACCGTGCCGATAGTGTATGGGCATAAACCAGCTTAACTGTGAGGCGTACGTGCCAAACAGATGCGAAAGCAGAGCCAAGTGAACCGACAGTCCGCGTTAGATGCGGCTGGAGATTAACGGATAAAAGCTACTCCGGGGATAACAGGCTAGTTCCGCCTAAGCGTCCATAGCGACGGCGGAGTTCGGCACCTCGATGTCGGCTCATCTTATCCTGGGGGTGGAGAAGCTCCCAAGGGTATGGCTGTTCGCCATTTAAAAAGATACGCGAGCTGGGTTCAGACCGTTCAGAACGAAATTGAAAAATTTTATTTTGAGCAATCTGAATCTCTTCGAGAAAATTTAAATATTACTGTTATGAGAAAACCAAATTCACGGCGGCACAAAGTGGTGACATTTTGATGCAATGCTGATTAGTTCGGAAAAATCCGACCTGTATTTTTTACAGAGGACAATTCCGAGTCCCGCTCAGGCGGGATGTAGAGACTGAAAATCAGCTTTCTTGAAATTTTTTTCAAGAAAAAGTTACAGTCCATACTTCTAGTAATAGAAGATATTGATGCGTGAGACAGGTTGGACTCCTATCTACTGCAGGCGTTGATTCTTGAGGGGACTTGCTCCTAGTACGAGAGGACCGGAGTGAACTGACCTCTGGTGTGTGGGCTCTGGCGCCAGCTGGACCGCCCAGTAGCTATGTCAGGCATGGATAATCTCTGAAAGCATCTAAGAGAGAAGCCAACCCCAAGATTAGGAATCGTTTGAGGCCCGTAGGAGATGACTACGTTGATAGGCGTTAGGTGTAAGCACAGCAATGTGTTGAGCCGAGGCGTACTAATTTGCCGATTCCTGTTAGGAAATTTAAAAATCACCAATATTATGTGTTCTGTGTTCTGAAATGGTTTAAGTTTCTGCTTTTAAAATTCAATGTTTTGATGTGGGTAGTTGTGTACGTGGTTCTTCCCGTCTGGAAAAAATGTCCCGTTACTGGCGATACTTCTCGGATGCGAGAAAGAACACCTGAGACATCAGGTATCAGCCGTGTGGGTGAGGGGAGACGAAAGTCGTTCCTGATCCAAGGAACGAGCCATGTGCACAACTCCACAAATAGTATTTGGGCGCGTAGCTCGGATGCACTATGCCGTCACATCGACGATGCCGGATAGTGTCGCGGGAGAGCAACTAGGTTCTCAGCCTAGAAGATAGAGGTTCGAATCCTCTCGTGCCCATGTCGCGCTGTAGCTCAGTTTGGTAGAGCGATTCCCTGCCAGGGAAAGGGTCGTAGGTTCAAATCCTACCAGCGCCATGCCCGTTTCGCATTCGCGAAACGGGCCCACATCAAAGCATTGAATATTGATTGAAAATTTAGTTCTGGTGTTTTGTCGCAGGGGTTACACCTGTTCTCATTCCGAACACAGAAGTTAAGACCTGCAGAGGCGATGGTACTCGCAAGGGAAGAGTAGCTCGACGCCAGAACTAAGCGTTCAATCAAACGATAGTGACCAAGGCCTTTTCCAAAGGGAGGGTTTGGAAAGGGAAATAAATTGGCTCAATAGGGCCGTTTTTTGTTGTCCGTGAAATTATACTTGACAAATATAGATATTATGTGCTATAATAGGATAAGAAGTTTTTCAAAACCACTAACCCACTTGCGAGGTGAGCGATGAGAGAAATCATGGTTCGCCTCACGGCGATATTCATGACTGTCGGAACGATGTGGTACATCTACCTCGTTCTGAACAACAGAATCAAGCCGGTCTTGACCGCGTGGATTATTATTTCGGTCACGATGACTCTCGGTCTAGTGTCGTACTGGTGTTCTCCGACTCCCACCTTTGCGGGTGGTATTGGAAATATCACCGGAGCGGTCTCGACCGACTCCATCATTCTCGCCGTTGTCTGGAAGAACAGGTCTTTTAAGTTCAGTTCTTTTCAGAAAAAGTGTCTTGCGATGGCTGGAGGTATCCTCATTGTTTGGGGAATTCTTCGGTTCATTGTCGGAGGCGAGATTGCGGCAACCATTTCTAACATCTTGACGCAGGTGGTGATGGTGGTTGGGTTTGTTCCGCTCGTTGAACGTCTGTGGAAGACGAGGGCGGACACCGAATCACTTTTCACTTGGTCCATGATTTGTCTAGGGGCCATTTGTGCTGTGATTCCGCCAATTATGAGTGGAGACTTTCTCGGGTTTCTTTACGGAGCTCGGGCAATGGTCTGTGCCGGGCTTACCGCTTGGCTGACATTCATGATTAGGTTCCGGTGGAACCCTAGCCCCGTGTGAAGCAGAGAGCCTGCTTACACACGGGGCTTTTTGTTTGGGAAAATTTTGGTAGTGTTCAAGAGTGGAACAAACAAAAATATTAAAACTTTATAAAAATTTGGGCGAAACGCCCCTTGAATGTATCGAGCGATTCCGTTCTGAAAATTCTCAATACAAAGATATGAAAATGACCTATGCGGGCCGGCTTGACCCTATGGCAGAGGGGTTGCTCTTGGTATTAGCAGGCGACACAAAAGAGAAAAATACATATTTAGGATTAAATAAAACTTATGAATTTGAGGTTTTGCTAGGGGTAAATACAGATACACACGATATTTTGGGAATTGTCTCTGATATTTCAGAAGAAAAGCCTAAAATAAATATTGAAGATATTTTAGATAAAATAAAAGATATTAAAATTCAGAAATATCCAGCATTTTCATCGCGTACTGTTTTAGGAAAACCTCTTTTTGCTTGGGCAAGGCAAAACAAACTAGATGATTTGGAAATCCCGAAGAAAGAGATAAACATTTTTGATATTAGATATTTGGGTAAAAAAGAAATAAGCAAAGACAAATTGCAGGACGAAGTAATTGCTAAAATAAAAAAAGTGAAGGGCGATTTTAGACAAAATGAAATAATAAATAAATGGCAGGATGCACTTTCTAACTCAAAGGAGGACAATTTTGAAATATTTTCTTTTATTGCAGATGTTTCTTCGGGCACATATATAAGGGGGCTAGCTTTTGAGATGGGCAGGCTACTTAAAATCGGCGGAATCGCTTATTCGATAAAGAGGACAAGGGTGGGGGAATTTGTGTTGTAAAATAAGAAAATGATTTCTTGGGCTATTCGAAGAAAATTTTTTGTTATAAGTGTTGTTTTCCTAATACTAGCTATTGGTGCATATGGCGGATATCAGATTTTTCTAAAAAAACCGCCCTCCTGTTTTAACAACAAACAAGATGGGAATGAAGGGGGAGTAGACTGTGGTGGATCATGCTCCAAGCTTTGCTCGAGTTCCATAAAAAACTTAATAATGCGCTGGGACCCAAGGCTCTTAAAGGTAAGCGAAGGCAATTATTCTGTAATCGTGTATTTTGAAAATCCAAATGTAAATGCTTCTGTTAAAAATATGCCTTACACAATAAAAGTGTTGGGTGAAAAAGAAGCAGTCTTGGCCGAGAGAAAAGGGCAAACATCTATTCCTAATCACGCCACTTTTGCCATTTTAGAAACCAATATAAAGGATTTGGGTGGTATTCCCGTAAAAGCCAACTTTGTTTGGAACGATGTGCTCAATTGGCAGAGAGACGATGCCCCGATTCCTGAGATTGTTATTGAAAATAAAACTTTTACCGATATTGAAACCAAGCCTCGCATAGATGCGCTCCTATTGAACAAGTCCCTATCTGATATTCCGGCACTAGAGCTTGTTGCTATCGTTACAGACGGAGCGGGGAATGTGGTTGGAGCATCAAAGACATTACTAAAAGAAATATTGCGAGGCTCTAGTAACCCCATTACATTTACTTGGCCGATGAGCTTTACCACAACAAAAGATGTATGTGAGAGCCCCGTAGATGTGGCTCTCCTTATGGACAGGTCCCAAAGTATAGAGAGCGCTTTAGGAGATATAAAATTTGCTGCCGTTAATTTTTTAAGTGAACTCAAAGAAGATGACAAGGTCGGAATTATATCTTTTGCCGATTCTGCAAGTAGTCCGTCAGATTTTCCATTATCCTCTGACAGGAACTCAGCAAAAGTCGCGATAGAAAATATAGTTATAGATCCAAAGACTGGGCAAAACACAAATATTGCAGATGCTTTTGTTAAATCAAAAGAGATGCTAGAGCTTGCTAAAACATCAGAAAGAAAACAGATTGTAGTTCTTATTACAGACGGTTTGCCAAACATCCCAACCAAAAAAGGTGTCGTTGATTATCCGCAAATAGTTTCTCAAGATGAAGCCAGAAAGCTAAAAGATATGGGGGCGACCATTTTTTCGATTGGCTTGGGAGATAAAGTAAATTCTGATTTCTTGAGGTCTATTTCTTCTGGCAAAGACAATTTCTTTGTCTCTCCGAGTGTGAGCAATCTACAACAAATTTATTCTTCTATTGCTAAGCAGATATGTGTGAAGAAGCCAGTACAGATAGACATTGTCCCCCGTATCACGGAAGACACAGGGATTTAGGGAAGAGATATGGTTTTCTTAAATACAATAACAAACGCTCGAGATAAGGGCCTTGCCTCCACAGTAAAGCGTGTTTTTTCTAATATAGATTGGTGGCTTCTAGGTTCTGCTCTCGCGCTTTCTTTGTTTGGGCTTATCACTATGCACGCTCTGAATGATGAGCTCAAGTATTTTGATAGACAGGTTATTTGGATTCCAATAGCGCTTTTTGTATGTGTGATTGCCTCTATCATTGATTGGAGATTTTTGCGTAGAACGAGCGTTGTGATGGTAATCTACTCTTTGGTTGTGGGGCTCTTAGTTTTATTGTTTGCAATTGGAAGTGTCTCAAAGGGCGCACAAAGCTGGTTTTCTTTCGGTATATTTTCTTTTCAGCCGTCTGATCCTGCAAAACTCGCGCTAATCATTTTACTGGCAAAATATTTTGCTCGTCGCCACATCGCCATAAAAAACTTTAGCCATATAGTGGTTTCTGGTGTTTACACTGGGATACTAGCAGTCTTAGTGCTTATTCAGCCAGATTTTGGAGCCACCATAATACTTTTCGGAATATGGGCGGGTATGCTTTTCGTCTCAGGCATATCCAAGCGTCATATTTTGGTGGTGTTTCTGATGTCCGCAGTAGTTTTTGCGATGCTGTGGGGTTTGGTATTCAAGCCGTATCAAAAACAAAGAATTATCACTTTCCTTCATCCAACATCAGATATTAGGGGAGCGGGGTACAACGCTTTTCAATCAGTTATAGCAGTAGGCTCCGGACAAATTTTAGGAAAAGGAGTGGGCTATGGAACGCAGAGCAAGCTCAAATATCTTCCTGAATATCAGACCGATTTTATTTTTGCTGCATTTGCAGAAGAGTGGGGCTTGGTGGGGTCAGTAATTTTTATAGGCTTATTTGGAATGGTGCTCTGGCGAGTGGGAATTCACTCTTATAGAGCGGCGACCAACTTTGAAGCTCTATTTTCGCTTGGTGTTTGTATATTTTTATTTATCCATGCGGGTATTCATATTGGAATGAACATAGGGCTTTTGCCTGTAACAGGTACGCCCATGCCGTTTGCGAGCTATGGTGGTTCGCACTTGCTTACAGAGTTTGCTGCGTTAGGGATAGTAATGTCTCAAGCCACTTTCAGCAGGGCTACTCACAGGGGAAAGCTAAATCCGGATGATAGCTATGTATTGGCTTCGTAGAAAGCGAAAGTTTTTCTCAACATATTTTCTTTACTAAATTCTGTCTTCACTTTTTCTTGTATGTTTTTGCCCAATTTTCCTCTAAATGTTTTATCTTCAATGAGTCTTTCAAGAGATCTAAAAATTCCTATGATGTTTCTTGGTTCAATAAGCAGTCCAGTTTTTTCATTTTCTACTACCTCCCCAACACCGCCAACATTTGTAGCGATTACAGGAAGGCTCGCCATTCCAGCTTCAAGAAGAGAAAGAGGCATTGCCTCTGATATAGAAGTAAGAGTAAAAATATCAAAAGCTTTTAAATAGGTCGGGGCATTTTCTACGTATCCCTTTAGTATTACTTTTCCTTCCAAACCCTCCGCTTTTATCAAAGATTCAAGCTGTGTCCTTTCTTCTCCTTCGCCCATAATCACAAACACGATTTCATATTTTTGTGATACAGATTTCATCGCCCGTATCGCATACGATAGGCCTTTTATGTGATGAAGTTCTGCCATTGTGCCTATCCATATGGGCCTGCCTTTCGCGTTTGGAGCCAAAAATTTTCGTGCTTCGCTACGGTCTAGATAAGCGTGTTCTGAAACGCCGTTAGGAATCACTATAATTTTTTCGCCAATTAATGGCCAGTTTTCTACCCTAGATTTTACCGCCTCTCCTACTGCTATGATTTGGTCCGTCAATGCCATGGTTAGCCAAGTAGCAAACACTATTATTATTTTTTGAACAGGGCCTCTATTTTCATTAAAAGCAAAACCGTGTGCCGTGAACACGGACACCATCCCATGCTTTTTCCTAGTGAAAAATGAATATAAATTAATGAGGCGTACAGCAAAGGCCCCTATACCTCCAGCCTTAGCGCTATTTAGGTGAACTATATCTGGCTGTTCTTTGTAAAGGATTTTTAATATTTGGGACAGAGTAGATGTGGGGTCTTTTATCCATTTCACATCTCTCTCCAAATTTTTGAGCACTAAAGTTCTTATGCCCCTTTCATCCAGCTTTTCCTTTAAAGCCCCTTGTCCGCCCAAGGCCACTACCACATCAACCCCCCTATTTTTTGCCTCAAGGGCCAAATCAAAAACATACCTCTGGGCACCCCCAAAGTTGCTTTTGGTTATGAGATACAGGATCTTTTTAGACCCCTCTTTTAAAGGCATTTTGGGGCTTTCAGAGGCCATTTGGACCCCATAATACACGAAAATAGGCCATATTTCAGGGATTTTATTGGTTGCAAAAAGCCTATGGTTGAGTAGGATAGCCACTACACAAATATGTCTCTGTCTTCACGCAGGGAGGGTCTAGTGCTTTTTATAGGAGATTTACTGATCTCCTATTTTGCCCTTTGGGCAGCCCTGAATCTAAATTATCGGCATGAGTTAACAAGCGAGGTGTGGAATCTCCACATTCTTCCTTTTTCTTTTCTTATACTAGTTGGTACGGTGGTATTTTTTATTGCTGGTCTTTATGAAAAGCATACCCTTATACTCAAATCAAAAATCCCTTACACGGTCCTTAATGCTCAAATAGCCAATGCGTTTATTGCCGTACTCTTTTTCTATTTGATCCCTTCTTTTGTTATCACACCAAAAACCAACCTTTTCATTTATCTCATTATCTCTACCGGTCTTTTGGTCTTGTGGCGAATATACGGGGTTTCTTATATCACAGGTAAGAAGGGCAAAAAAACTGCGCTCATTATTGGTTCAGGGGAAGAAATGCGCGAACTTTACAACGAAATAAATGGCAACGATAGATATGACATCAAATTTGTATCTGATATTGATTTGTCTAAAGAGGGTAATATTGATTTCCAGCATGATGTAGTAGAGAGGATTTATTCCGACTCTATTTCCTTGGTGGTGCTCAATCTATCTGACGACAAGGTAAAACCTTTTGTTCCGCATTTGTACAATTTTATTTTTTCCAAAGTACGTTTTATAGACATGCACAAATTGTATGAAGAGATATTTGACAGGGTTCCGCTGTCCCTTCTTCGCTTCACATGGTTTATGGAAAATCTTTCATCTACTGAAAAAAAATACTATGACGGCGCAAAGCGGGTAATGGACATGGTGGTTTCTTTAGTGCTTGGTGTTCTCACTCTCCCTTTTTATATTTTTGTTGCTTTGGCAATAAAAATAGAGGATGGAGGTGATGTGTTCATTACTCAAGACAGAGTGGGGCAAAACAATGGAATAGTTAAGCTCTACAAGTTTAGGTCCATGACAGGTTCTGATGGAGGAAAGTGGCACACAGGCCCTAACGATTCCAGACACACATCTGTCGGAAAATTTTTAAGAAAATCTCGTATAGATGAATTGCCTCAGCTCTTCAATGTGTTCAAAGGAGATATTTCTCTCATAGGTCCTCGTCCGGATATTTATGACCTCGGGCTTAAGCTCGCAAAAGAAATTCCTTATTACACTGTGCGAAATATTGTGAAGCCAGGGCTTTCTGGGTGGGCACAAATAAACCAAGATGTTCAGCCTAAGTCAGTGGAAGAAACAAGAGAAAGGCTTGCCTACGACCTGTATTATGTAAAGAACAGATCATTTCTTTTAGATATAAAGATTGCTCTGCGCACATTGAAGACTCTGCTTTCTAGGGGCGGGATGTAAAAACAAAAATTACTATGCAGGAAGATAAAAAAGAAATTATTTTTATTACTGGCGGAGCCGGATATGTGGGCGCCATGCTCGCGTATGAGTGGTCTCAAAGACTAGATGTATCTCTTATTATTGTTCTCGACAGAGAGCCAATCCCAGATCTCTTGAAAGGCAATCCAAAAATTAAATATATTCAGGGGAATACGGTAGACAATTTTTGGGAGGAAGAGGTAAGGGAACTAAAACCCACAGTAGTAGTGCACTCTGCTTGGCAGATTAGAACCCTTTTCGGGAAAAAAGAGCGATTAAAGCAGTGGAGGTGGAACATAATAGGCTCTCAGCATATTTTTGAATTAGCTTTTGAGATGCCATCGGTCCGCAGGCTGGTTCATTTTTCAACAGTTGCTTCTTATGGAGCGGACAAATCAAACAGTTTGGACCACTTTTTCGTGGAAAATGAGCCATTAAAGAAAACAAAGTATGCTTATGCAGAAGAAAAAAGAGTGTCAGAAGAAGTATTAAAAGAAGAACTCACTTATGCAAGAGCTGATGGTAGCAAAGTTTCTGTGTACGTTGTAAGACCAGTTGCTATTACTGGCCCGCGAGGCAGAAAAATGCACATTCGATTTGGTTTGCAGTCGGTTTTGTCGGGGGACTTGATGGACGCGTCATTTTTTGAAAAACTTGCCTCTTGGTTGGTGGCTTGGGTGCCGGCTACAAAAAATTGGGCAAGACAATATGTGCACGAGGACGATGTGACTGATATCGTGACACTTCTCGCACTTGATTCTGGGGAGACTGGCACGTTTGAAGTGTTCAACCTGTGTCCTCCAGGGAAATTTGTAAATGCCAAAGAAATGGCCGGAGCTGTAGGTAAAAAAACCTTCAGAATTGCTCCTCGACTTATTTCAATAGCTTTTTTCTTTGCGTGGTATATTTCTTTTGGTAAGATTCCGACATCCTCTGGGTCTTGGCGTTGGTACTCTTATCCTATCTTGGTAGATGGGTCAAAGATAATTAGGATTAAAGGATATAAATACAAATATAAATCTTTAGAAGCTTTCACGAACCTTAAGGGGCGATTCGAGACTTTTATAAAAACACTGGTATCTCCAGAAAAAAAATAATATGAAGTACAGAATATTAGCGGTCTTATCTCTCATTGTGGCATTATCTCTTGCCTTTGTTTTGGTACAATCCGAAAAACCGGAAACAACTCTTTCTAAAAAAATCCCTTTTTCTTTGGGGCTTGATTTGGTGGGAGGAACCGAGCTTACATACAAAGCTCATACAGAAAATTTGGGGGATAAAGATGTGTCATCTGCTCTTGAAGTTCTTCGAGACGTTATTGAAAAAAGAGTAAATATTTTTGGGGTGGGGGAGCCCGTGGTTCAGCTTGAGTCCGCCAAAACCATAACGGGAAGTGAGGACAGACTTTTGGTAGAGCTTCCGGGAGTTACCGATATAAATGAAGCAATAAAAAGATTAGGCGAAACTCCCACTCTTGATTTTTATGTAGCCAATAAAGAAACCATAGGTGAATTAGCCAGCTCTGTTGTATCACTCGAAGGTCAAAATATTTCTGATTTTGCTAAGTACTTTTATCCAAGCGGTTTGACGGGGCAGTATCTTACAAGAGCTCAAGTAGAATTTAGACAAGCAGGCAATCAGCCAATGGTTGGAGTAACTTTCAACAGCGAGGGTTCAAAAATTTTGAAAAATTTTACATCTAAAAATGTGGGTAATTATCTGGCCATAGTTTTAGACGGGCAAATAGTTTCGGTGCCCATGATTGAAAGTGAAATACCAAATGGTCAAGCCGTTTTGACAGGGCAATACAGTATTCCCCAAGCCAAAAAAATGGCACAGAATCTAAACTATGGCGCTTTACCCTTACCAATAGAACTTATTGGTACTCAAACCATAGGACCAACTCTTGGCGCAGGGGCTTTGGAGAGCGGTCTAAAGGCGGGCCTTTTGGGCACCGCTATAGTGATGCTGTTTTTGATACTTTGGTACAGACTTCCGGGGGCCGTAGCATCCATCGCCCTTTCTATTTATATAGTCATTTCACTTTTGCTGTTTAAGCTCATTCCAGTTACACTCACCTCGGCTGGTATAGCAGGATTTATTCTCTCTATCGGTATGGCGGTTGATGCCAATGTGCTCATTTTTGAAAGAACAAAAGAGGAGCTTGCTAAAGGAAGAAGTATTTTTGATGCACTACACGAAGGTTTTCATCGTGCATGGCTTTCTATTCGTGATTCAAATATTGCCTCCATGATTACAGCGGTCATTCTTTTTTGGGTTGGTACTTCAGCAATAAAAGGTTTTGCTCTCACATTCGGTCTAGGGGTTGCTGTTTCTATGTTTACCGCACTCACTCTATCGAGGACGCTTTTGTTTGCCATAGTGCCTGTAGTGGATGGGAAAATAGCAAGATTTTTATTTTCGGCAGGGTTTAATAGTGGTTCGAAAAAACAAAACTAATATGTTTATAGCCAAACAAAGAAAATTATTTTTTGCACTCTCTGGGGTTTTGTCTCTGGTAGCCATTATCTTGCTTTTTGTGCATCCTCCACGTATCGGCATTGATTTTACTGGGGGCTCTCTTTTGGAAATAACCGCACCAAACGGCATATCTATTGATTCAGTAAAACAGGCTGTTATTGGCACCCCCGCAGAAGATGCTTCCATTAGGCTTTCAGGTGAAAGGGGAATATCAATAAGAGCAAAAACTCTTACTGAAGAAGAAAAGCAGGTGATTCTCAATAAAGTTCAAACAGATTTAGCTGAAGAAATTTCTATAGTAAGGGCTACCACAATCGGTCCGTCTATCGGCTCGTCTCTCACTAGAAAAGCTGTTTACGGAGTGTTGTGGGCGATCATCGCTATAGTCCTTTTCATAACCTTTGCTTTTAGAAAAGTTTCAAAACCAGTAGCTTCATGGAAATATGGCATGGCAACAATTATTGCCTTGGCCCATGACGTTTTAATTTCTGTGGGTTTTTACACAGCGCTCTCAATAACACGCGGGGCTGAAGTTGACTTACTTTTTGTGTCCGCTGTTTTGGCAATTCTAGGTTACTCGGTGCATGACACTATTGTAGTGTTTGATCGTGTTCGTGAGAGATTAAGGACCAATGAAGAAAGACACAATAGGGAAGACTTTGTAGAAACAGTAGGCAAGTCAATCCGCGAAACCATGGGGCGTTCTATCAATACTTCTCTTACTATATTTCTAACACTTTTGGCGCTTGTAATTTGGGGCCCCTCCATTACCGCCAATTTTGCTTTGGTACTTTTGTTTGGAGTAATTATTGGAACTTATTCTTCAATATGTCTTGCCTCGCCACTCCTGATTGTGTTTGCAGGAAAATCAGATAACAGATAGCCTTTTGATATTGCGAAATCCTTGACATGGGTCGTGCATAGTTAGATTATGCGATTGTAGTACCTTGTAGTAAAACCGAGGAGGAATCCTCATTGTAAGGCCCAGACGGGCTACCCTAGGAATGGGGAGGAGATTGGAATGGCGAATATTGCGCAGGACCTCATCAGAGGAATCGGCGAAATCGAACGCATGCGCAAGGAGATAAAGCTGGTCGTTTCGACCATCATGGGCATTGTTGGGAACGATGTGTTTAAACTATTCCCGAGAGGCCTAGACCGATTCACTGTCGCCAAGAATTTCAGTATTGAGCGGGATTCTTGGCTCCTCGATCGCGGATTGGTTTTGGGCAGTACTGTAGATTACGAATGGAGCGTTCTCTACTCTGCCGGTAGTAGCATGGTTGACTGGGATGATTGTTTTGAGATTTTGGACTCTTTTGGAGGCAATCCAGATCTCGCTCTTTGCCACGTCCGTCGAGTTCACCAGAATCTCGCGTCCTTCATACGTGGAATGATACAGCTATGTCCACATCTTGAGGGAAAGCTGGAACCGTTTTTAGGTGTACACGTGTAGCATTTTTTCTCCGCCTTGTAGTCTCAGGCCCCGCACGTTCGTGCGGGGCCTATTTGTTTGCAAAATTTTCCAAGGGGAGGGCTTGGAAAAAATGTGGATAACTTACAAAGGTTCGACCTTCGCGAAGGTCGAACCTTTGTATAAGAG
>CAYGCY010000010.1:2377-13671 GCA_964348525.1 uncultured Candidatus Saccharibacteria bacterium | reverse complement strand
GGCTTAAAATACTCCGCATCATATCTGCGAGCTTCAAGAACATCTGTATATTTTATGTAGCTTATTTGTGACATATCAATTTTGTCTTAAAATTTGGTTCATGGCTTTACCTGACTTTGTTTTCCAAACATCCCAACCATTAGAACTACTACCTAGGCAAAAAGAAGATGCAGCGCTCGGACTTGAAAACTCAATTCTTTCTCTAATTATATAAAAATCTGCTTCTTCGTTAGCCTTTTGATTCAAAATAGACAATCTTTCACTTGTGTTACCATAAGAAGGAACCGCGTCTTTTCTTACCTTAGAATTAGGAAGAATGTACATTTTACCTTCATCAAAGATACCTTGAGCATCGACATTGTTTGCAATACTCCTGATGTAAAACTCTCCATCTGCCTGATTTTCAAAAATCTTGCTCATTATTGGATAAAAAATGCGATAAGATTTTTCAACAAAATCTATAAACAATTGGTCTTCAATGTCAAAGTCCCCATGAACAAGTTTGCACCTGATTTGATAAATCATCTCTAAAGTATTTTCAAATAATCTATTTTCATCTCCGGAAGAAAAATAAAACTCTTTTGAATGAGAGGAAATAAATACTAAGGACCTGCTTTGAATAACCCTATCGCTAGGGTTTCTTGTAAATAAATCTTCTGGATATTTAAAATTATTATAAGTGCATTCAGTCACATTTTTTACAAAAGAAGCTAGGGCATCTTGAAATTTTTCGTCAGTATTTGATCTCCCTTGTAGTAACCTTAAAAATTCAGTTTTTATATTTCCGCTATTTTTATATTCATTTATAGCTTCTCTATCTGTTCTTGTGGTGGGAAGATCGGTTTTATACCAATTATTAAAAGACATCCATAATTTCAAAAATGGAGTGATATATTCAATTTCTGATTTATCAAATAATTTTTTATACTGAGCCATATAAAAACTTTATAAATTAGACACTCCAAAAACTCAACTTGTTCTCTTTTGCCCATTTCTCAAAAGCGAAGGCAATATCGTCAAGATCATGTTTTTGTATAAGGTGATTGTGCTCATCTAATTTATTGTCTCCGTTTTCATCTTTTTCATACACTTCTTCCCCAGAATTGTCTTTACCTGAATTTTCTGAAACAGCCATAAAAACTGGGTAATCTTCAACTTTTGGATTTATCTTTTCATCCCATTTTTGAACAAAAAGCACACTTGTTTTTGTCCCTGTATGGGGTTTAAATGTGTTTCCATCAAGTCCAACTACCGCTATTAATCTTGCTCTGCTCATAACATATTCTCTAATTCTTTCATCACTTGTGTTATTAAATCTGCCTTGCGGTAAAACAATTGCCATTCTGCCTCCAGGCTTAAGAAAATCTAAATTCCTTTCAATAAACAAAACATCACGAGAAACTTTATTTACTTTCTTGTCTTTGTTGAATGCAACTTCATAATTTGCAATTAATCGACTATCCTTAATATCTCCGGCAAAAGGTGGATTTGCCATCACAATATCAAAATTAAATTCTTTTGGGTTTTTTCTGTCCCTTGCTAAATCTAATAAACGATAAAATCCCTCTAGATATGTCTTGCTCCAAGAGCTGTCTTTTAATTTTTCCTCCCAACGAGAATAATCCAGTGTATTTAAATGTAATACATTTGTTCTCCCATCTCCTGCAATCATATTTAAAGTACGAGCAACACGGACTGATTTTTCATCAAAATCTATCCCAAAAACATGATTAACAAAATCTTTTTGCTCATTCGTTAGTTTTTGATTTGAGAAATTAGCAAATTGTGCCTTGCCTTGATTAACAAGTTTTTTCCAAACATTAAATAATGTATGTACTGTGAACCCACAGCTCCCACATGCTGTATCTATCATGTACTCATTCGGTTGTGGGTTCATCATGTACACGCACATATCAATTACATTTCTTGGCGTAAAATACTGTCCTTTTTCACCTTTTGCCGACTTATTAACTAAATATTCAAATGCTTCATCTACAACTTGTAGATTGGAATTGAAGAGTTTTACATTTTGTAAAAACCCAACACAAATCTGTAAATGGTTTTCGTCCGTGATGCGGAGAGGTTCACCCTTTTCAAAAATTCCTTGCCATTTTTCTTTAGCTTTTTGGTAAAGGTCATTAATAACCTCTTTCGTATGGTGGGCATCCCCACGGCTTCGGAACTCAAGTTTCCTAAATCCATCATTAGAAATTTTGGATAAAATTTCTTTGTCTTTAAGTTCCGAGTTAGAATTTTTAAGTCGTTTAAATTGATTCTCTATATCCACACGGTCATCCGAGCTTTCCATTTCATCATAGAGTTTCGTGAAAATAAGTTTGAAAACTTCCTCAAACACATCGACGCCAGCATTAGCCAAAACCTCATCTTCCATTTCTTGAATTAAAGATTTCAAAGATTTTCTTTCCTCAAGAAGTCTATCTTTTTGCATTAACTCTAGGTATGTAAAGATTTCATTTTTTACATCATCTATCGTTTCGTTTGCTTTTGGTATATCGAGTAAGGGTTCAAAGTAATTTGGGTCTAATCTTTCATAATAATTAATTTCTACTCCATTGGTCCAAACGGCTAATGGTGCACCCGTTGCATTTGTATAGCTTTTTAACTGATCCTTTCCATCTTTAGCTGTGTGTTTTTTAATTTCTAAAACACAATAAATGCTTGTCTTATCTTTTTTATTAAAAATTACTATGTCTGCAAATTTTTTCTCTCTACCAAAATTGACTGTATATTCAACATCAAGTAATCCAACTGGATATTGATATTCATTAATAAGTTTATCCAGCATTAATTGCCTAACTATTTCTTCAGGTTTTACCTGAATGTCTTTATCTCGCTTTAAGCATTTGAGAAAATATTTACCCCCTTTCTCAAATACGCTCTTTTCAACCCTATCTATACTTGCACTAGAAAAAATTGTTAAATCATATTTACCTGTGGACTTTATTAATTTAGACAAGTCTATAGATTTCATCTTTTATATTAGCCCAAACTCTACCACTTTTAGTCCGCCGAGACTACTCTAGCGAGGTTTTCAAGATTTTTATAAATCCCGATAGTAGATTTTGGTATTGTGCTCTGGGCACATAAGTTAAACAACCAAATACCAAAATTCACTACGGGATAAACAAAAGAGCGAGGAAGACGCACGTCTTCCTCGCTCTGTGCCCATGCAACCTAGGCTGGCGCGTTGGCTTCGATGAGCGCACGGAACTCCTGCTTCGCAAGGCCGAGCCGCCACGCCCAAAAGCCGAAGGTGTCGTCACGTGAGGCAACATGCATCTCGCCTTCGAGTTCGTCGACGAAGAAGTGAATGCGCATGCCCTTGAATGCCTCGCCTGGGCTGGAACGAACAATCTGGACAATACGCCCGCGCTTCGCTTTGGTAAAGAGCAGAAACACCCGCCCTTGCCCTCTTGCTTCTGAGCAATCAGCGGTGATGTCCACCACCCTCTCGGTCTTGCACTCTGCGCCCGTGTCTGAATCAACCAAGTTGGACTTGTGCACCCTTTTGTTTACCTTGACGATAGTCGCCACGTTCACCTCTGGTTTTGGAAATCTTTGCTAGGACATTCCTAGCATTCTGTTCACTATTGTACACAGAATTGTCTGTTTGTCAATGCCCAGTAAAATTTCATGTTTTACTGGGCATTGCTCCCTGCACTTCGCTCGCAAATAAGAAGACAAGCCTTCTTATTTGACTCGCTACGCTTGGTAGTCAAGCATCAAAATATAAGTGCAAAAATGTGTTAAATTAGCGAAACGAAACTCACACGGAGGCGTGGCAGAGTGGATGAAAAGCAAACTGCTTTGCTTTTCATCCGGTGCTAAGTAGCAAGCACTGTTGTGAGTTTACGAACAGGTGCTAGGAGGGCGAACTTGTTCGACCGCTCTCCTCAATATATCCTGTGTAAGCGCGAGCTTACATATGGAGGCGTGGCAGAGCGGTCGAATGCGGCTTCCTGCTAAGAAGTCGACCGGGAAACTGGTCCGAAGGTTCGAATCCTTCCGCCTCCGCCAAGAAAAATTGTTTGGCTACATGCCAGACAATTTTTGTTTATGCGAGGAAGGGTTCGAACCACTGAACACAAAAAACGAAAATACCTTGTTTAGGAGCGCGGTATATCTCTCCGTGACAAGGTATTTTCGTTTTTTGTGTTCCCTATTCTTCCCCCTACACCTGCTTTTTAATATCTCTTATTTGTTTTTCTATAAATCTTTCCGCGTCTGAAACATCTGCACTAAATTTTTCAAGTATTCTTTCTTCTTCTTTAGTAAGCTGACGTTTTGTTTTCGCTTTCTGAAGATTTTTAACTTCTCCACGTATCTCATCTTTGAGCATATCAAAAGCGGTATGCACTGACCTATCTATCATATCCATTTCATTACCAAGCTTTCTGCGAAACCTATGAAAATGTTTCCAAAGTATGAGTACTCCATAACCAATGCCCATAAGCACCACTATCATAAATGTTACGAATGACCCCACAGTTACAACGAACGAGCCTATGCGGAACAAAATGGACGGATGCACCGAAAGATCCCTTTTGTCTGACCTATAACTCATAACCCCAAAGCTGTTTACCGCTTCGGCAGTAACTGTGTACTTACCATCCTCTAGGGGTTCTTTCCATGTAAGACTAAATTCTCCGGCTGAACCAGCGCGAGTGGAAGCAAAGACCTCTTTGTCCTGATAATTTTTCAAATATACGCGCACTTCTATATTTGGCTCTGCTGTACCGCGTACTACTAGCTCTTGCCCCTTGTCCAAAACAGACGGCATATCAATAATTTTTGGAGCATTAAATGTTTTTACATCAAGCTCCTTTGCGACAATAGATTTGTTGCCGGCATTATCGTAAGCCTCCACAATGACCACTTGTTTGCCCGGATACTTGGCGGTTATGGTGGTCTGGTCTCCACTACCGGACGCATTGTATGTCTCATAAGCTCTGTCGCCGAATTTTACACGGTAGCTAGAAACTCCAGAAAGCTCATCGGAAGATTTAAGGAGAATATATGGAGAATCTTGCTCCGTATTACCAGTCACTAGTTCAAAGGTATTGACTTCTGGAGGAGAATAATCGACATACACTTTAAATGTGTACGTACTGCTCCATGTAGTATCTTTTTTAGTCTGCAGTCTGAAGTACCATAGACCTTCTTCCAAATTTTCAAATGTTTTACTTTGTATAGCTGGTGTATTGACCGTCGTTGGTTTTACACTTGAATCTTTATCGAAAGAATACCTAGAAGAAGAAACTCCCGATGGCAAATTCCATGAGAGCTCTGCATTTTTTAGGCTGTACCATTTATTAACAGCTGGATGAGTTTTGGAGGTTATGTTTATGACGCTTGGATCAGAGGACGGGACTTTGCTTTCCACTATAGTTTGCTCCTGCGCCTGACCTGATACATTTATACTCGCGCCCTGAAAATCGGAAAGTATGTCGGAACCTGACCCGTCGTTGGCTAATACCGAGGCCTGCGAGAAAGAAACATTGGCAGGGCCTGCGGCTATCGCTTTAAAAACCACAGTGAGCACAGTTCCCCTACCACTTTGAAACCCTGGGTTAGGTACAACTCCTTGGAATGTAACTGTGCCAGCAGAATTGGAAAAACTTGGCTCCTCTACCCATAACGAAAGGATAGAATTTGCTTTTGAAACAGAGACTACTTGAAGTTTATTGGCTGGGAATGACAAATTGCCTGACACAGCGTTGGCTGCCTGATCGGAAGAAGCGATTATTACTGACATGGAAACCGTTTGTCCAACATTTACAGTGGCGGAGGATGGATATAAAGATAGGCGCGCCGCAAAAACTACGCTTGGGGACGCATACAAAAAAATACCAAAAGAAAGGACAAAAAGAACTCGCTTCATTTACGTATAAATTATACCTCGTAGTAGAAAATAGTATTGTGCCAAAGGCACACTTCTGTGAGTAATACTATTTTCTACTACAGGGTTATACATCATGCCTACTTTGTTATCATTAGGGTTATGAACGACTTAAGTGAGCACTTTAGACTGAACCCACTTCAGATGCGTGCTCTAAAAAAACTCGGGATTGTTTCTGTAGAAACCTTGCTCCGTCATATCCCATCAAGATATGAATCTTTTAGTGGCGGAAATTCTGTGGCGGGTGCACAGGTGGGTGAAGAGACCACTTTGGTGGTTGAAATAAAAAATATTAAAACCACAAAAGGATGGCGGTCAAAAATTCCGATGGCAAAGGGCACGGTGTTTGACCCCACCGGCACTTTGGATGTTATATGGCTCAATCAGCCGTATCTCGCAAAAATGTACCAAAAAGGCGCTACGGTGCGCTTGTCTGGAAAAATAACTGAGAGAGCCGGACGAAAAGGTATGGTAAATCCAGTTATAAATAAACTAGAGACAAACGACAGCGCCACAGGAATTTTTGCAGATGAAAAAAATTCTGCGCTTGTCTCTATATACCCTGAATCACGTGGAATAACGAGCGAATGGTTTAGGGTGGCTTGCGAGAAATTGATAAAACAAAAGACTAATGAATCCATAATCGACCCAATCCCAGAGGAAATACTCGAAAAATATCACCTACCCAATCTCTCAACCGCCCTCGTGTGGGCGCATACACCAAAAACACCTAAGGACGCTGAATCAGCACGCAAACGTTTTGCGTTTGAAGAAGTTTTCTTTATACAAATTGAAAAACATTTAGAACGAAAAAAATGGGAAGAAAATGCCTCTTATAAAATTGCAAAAAATCGCGCTGATTTGGAAGGATTCATATCTAAGTTCCCCTATCAGCTCACGAACGCTCAAGAGAGAGTTTTAGCGGATATATTGAAAGACCTTACGGCAGGCAAACCTATGTCTCGCTTGCTTGAAGGAGACGTGGGCTCTGGAAAAACAGCGGTCGCTGCGGCTGTAGTACAAGCAATAGTTTCCTCAAGACCAGTCGGCCAGACTTTTGGCACACTTCAGGCTACATATATGGCACCCACTGAAATACTTGCCACACAACATTTCGAATCTTTCATACAATACTTTGTTGGATCAGGACTTCAGATTGGTTTGATAACTGGTTCTGGGTGCAGAAAATTCCCTTCAAAGGTTAACCCTAAATCTTGGACGGACATATCACGAGCTCAGCTACTAAAGTGGGTAGAAAATGGAGAAATCCCAATACTTTTAGGAACTCACGCCCTTATTCAAAAATCGGTAAAGTGGAAACACTTGGCACTCGCAATAATAGACGAACAGCATCGCTTCGGTACCAATCAACGACAAGCGTTGATAAGCAAAGCGCATATGGCTCCGCATTTTTTGAGTATGACGGCAACACCCATCCCCCGCACTCTCGCTCTCACGGTGTTTGGTGATTTAGATTTATCTTTGCTTGATGAAATGCCTCCTGGGAGAAAACAACCAATCACAAAAATAATCCCACCTAAAAAACGCAATGATGCATACGAGGAAGTGCGAGCAGAATTAAAACAAGGCAGACAAATGTATGTGATATGTCCGCGTATAGACCCGCCTCGACTCGACGTCTTCGGCGAGGCGGGTAAGCCGGATCCAGAAAAGGAATTTGCGCTAGAAGCAAAATCTGTAAAAGAAGAATCAAAAAGACTTAAAAAAGAAGTTTTTCCAGAATATGAGATAGGAATTTTACATAGCAAAATGAGGCCGGCGGAAAAAGATAAAGTGATGAAAGATTTTTCAGACGGAAAAATAAATATTTTGGTAGCAACCTCTGTGGTTGAAGTGGGAGTGAATGTACCAAATGCAACAACAATAATAATAGAGGGGGCAGAAAGGTTTGGATTAGCTCAGCTTCACCAGCTTCGCGGACGCGTTATAAGAAGCACGCATCAAGCGAGATGTTTTGTATTTTCAGAAAGTAAGAGTGAAACGACATTAAAACGCCTAGAAAATTTTGTTAAAGCCAAAAATGGGTTTGAACTTGCAGAGTTTGACCTTGCCACTCGCGGAGCAGGAGATTTGGCAGGAGACAAGCAGTGGGGCATCACGGACCTTGGAATGGAGGCACTAAAAAATATAAAGATGGTGGAGGCTGCGAGAAACTCTGCTCAGGAAATAGTGGAAAATGACCCTACCCTGTCCAAGCACTATGGTCTGAAAACACATATTTTAGAAAAACAAGCACGGATACACCTCGAATAAGAACGTTCCATGTTTCGTTTTCGGCGTTCACGCATAAATTTTTCCAGCGAAAAATTTTGCTGTCTCTCAGTTTTTCAATCCCGCCTTGACGGGATACCATGCTGAAAAACTTCCGAGACGAACGGCGAAAATGAAACACTACACTTAAATAATCAGGCCTTTTACTTGTCCGCCCTCTAGGATTCGAACCTAGGACCCCCGAGGTATAAGCTCGGTGCTCTAACCAACTGAGCTAAGGGCGGAATTGCTACAGCTTAAAGCTTTAAGCTAAAAGCTTCAAGCTAGTTAACATAATGGCAAAAAACCTGTATGGAAGAGTTATAATATATACGTCCTTTATTATTAAGATATTAAAAATATGAACCTTCACAAAATAGCGTTTGTGCTTCTAATTATCGGGGGCCTTAACTGGCTTCTAGAAGCATTCGGTTATGGTTTGGGCAACTGGATTCCAGCCGGCATTATGCAGATTGTTTACATTCTTGTAGGTATTTCAGCTCTGTATGAGGTTTTCACTCACAAGAATAATTGCTCATGCTGCATGACGAAGTCAACAATGTAGTAAAAGTGCACCCTGATTTCACAAAAAACTCGCTTTAGGGCGAGTTTTTTGTTTAAAAAGTTATAAACACCTACAACAACATAAAAATAAATCTAGTGTAAGTGTTTAGTATAATTAGAAGGTTCGCTTATAAAGTAAAGCAAACAAAATATAATGAACGTTAACAAGATCGCACAAGGGCTTTTGATTATCGGAGGTCTTAACTGGCTCCTAGTTGCATTCGGCACAGGACTCGGCGAATGGCTTCCTTCACAGATATCAATGGTCATCTACATCTTGGTTGGTATCGCAGCTCTCTACAAACTTTTTGTAAACCGAAACCACTAAGCGTAGTTGTGCGAAAAACAAAAACCGCTTCCTTGTCCTAGGCAAGCGGTTTTTGTTTTTCGCATCTTATGCAGCAAGCACTTGCCCTTCTATTATTTTTTGTCTTAAACGTCGCAAATAGGAAGTAATATTAAAATGTACCGAATCGTCAGCCAGCTCGTGCTTAACCTTGTCGAATAACTCCTTCTTATCTTTTAAAATGCCGTCTATTATGGCGAGCCTTTCCCTCAAGACCTCTGCTATCCATCCCTTCCCTACACTTTCGGCATACATGGCAAAGGTTTCTAGCTGGTCCTTCACTTGGACAAGCATCATGATTTGTATTTTGTGATTAGCTAGGCCAGACATTTTTCTACCTCTCGACAAGGCCCCCAATTCTAGAACCATTTTTCTTTCTGCCCCCACTATCACTTCGGGAATATCCTTTAATCTGTCATGCGTTCCATCTATCGGAGATTCATAATATTTTACTTCTGTAAGCCTTCCCTTATCTATTTGCGCTTTGATTCTGTCTAATTTCTTAGTGCTATCAATATTAAAGGTTACATCTATACCAAGCCCGAGATGAGACACCGGCTCATCCCCTACAGGAGAAAACTCTACTATTTCGTCTACCCCATTTTCAAAATCATCATATTTTGAAGCAACCGCCATATTCGCTCTAGGCCCAAACCATTCACTGCTATCTCCATTGCTAAAAATAACAGCCTCAAAAATTTCAGCTATCTTTTTAAGTTCACGTTGCTCTTCAGTAGAATCTCTTTCGTGCCGTGCCTCGCTATCAGTCACGACTTTTTTGTCATGCTCAATAATTTCTGGTTTATATATGTCAGAAAAACGCCCTTCTTTTATACGAGCCTTTGAAAGAGTGGCGACAGCCTGTTCGTGAAAAATGTCTATGTCTATTCTTTCAAAGGATTGGTCTTCAAATGGATTTCTCATGCATTTAAACTACTACCCCTGATGCTCTATGTCTAGTTTTTTCTTTGGTGCGATACCGTGAGCTATTAGAATATTGTCAAACTCTTCCCTTTCTATTGTTTCTACTTCTATTAACCGCTTTGCTATGGCGTCCAAAAGTTTTTTGTGTTTTTTGATTATCTTTTCGGCTTTGGCTAAAGCTTCTCTCATTATGAGATCTACCTCTTCGTCAATGATGGATGCCATTCTTTCTGAATATTCGTCTGCAACACTCTGCCCGAAAAGCACTTGCCCACTTGGCATTTCAAGAGCCTGTGCCCCCACACGGTCGCTCATGCCGTATTTGGTAACCATGTCTCTCGCGAGAGCCGTCGTTACCTGTAAATCATTAGACGGGCCAGTAGTAATATCTCCAAAAATCATTTTTTCTGTTACATACCCACCCAAGCCCATTGCTATATCATCCAAAAATTCTTTTCGTGATTGAAGTTTTCTATCTTCTATTGGAAGTTTCAATGTATACCCACCAGCGCGACCTCTCGCTATTATAGAAATCTTGTGCACCGGATCGGCGTACGGCAAAACAGAGGCAACTAGTGCGTGCCCTGCTTCATGATATGCAGTAATTTCTTTTTCTTTTTTTGAGAGAAGATGTGAACGCCTTTCAGGACCGAGCATCACTTTTTCAATAGAGCGGATAAGGTCGTACTGCGAAACTTTAGTGCGATTTTCGCGGGCGGCAAGAATCGCTGATTCATTCATAAGTGAATACAAATCTGCCCCCGAAAAACCCGGAGTGCGCTCTGCTACTACAGACAAATTCACGTCTTCTGCAAAGGGTTTTTTACGAGCGTGTATTTTTAAAATGTCTTCCCTATCACTTCTATCTGGTAAATCTATAATCACTCTCCTATCAAAACGCCCCGGTCTTAAAAGTGCTGGGTCTAAAACATCGGGCCTATTAGTAGCGGCCATCACTATTACTTTCTCATTGGGCTCAAAGCCGTCCATTTCAACAAGTATTTGGTTAAGCGTCTGCTCCCTCTCATCGTTGCCACCACCCAAACCAACCCCTCGTGCGCGACCAACTGCATCTATCTCATCCACAAAAACAATTGCTGGAGCAGACATTTTAGCCATTTGGAAAAGATCGCGTACACGCGAAGCCCCTACCCCCACAAACATTTCCACAAATTCAGAGCCCGATATGGAAAAGAAAGATACTCCTGCCTCTCCTGCCACCGCTCGAGCTAGTAGAGTTTTTCCCGTACCGGGGGCACCCATCAAAAT
>CAYGCY010000010.1:0-2367 GCA_964348525.1 uncultured Candidatus Saccharibacteria bacterium | reverse complement strand
ATCTAGGAATTTTTTAGGATTTTTCAAAAAGTCTACGATTTCAGAGAGCTCTTGCTTTGCTTCCTTGGCACCAGCAACATCAGCAAAAAGAATTTTTTGTTTTGTGTTTTCGGGGGTCACAATGCGGGGCTTCGATTGCCCAAAGGTAAATGCTTGCATGCCCGCACCTTTTGCTTGACGAGACAAATACCAAAAAAATACGAGTATAAAAACAATAGGCAATAAAACAGGCAGAATATTGCCAAACCAATACCAAAATCCAGATGGTTCTTTTACATTTATAGATACAGCATTTATCTCTTCTTTAGACACACCGTAGTTCGAAAGAGTTTCGAGAAGAGAAGAGCCGTTTTCTTTCACTGAAGACTTTTTTGAATCGTCTTTCAATATTGCAATTATTTGATTGTTGCTTATCTCTATGCTTTTTATATTTTCAGAGGAAACTTCTTGAGCTAATTGTGAAAGAGGGATTTTCTCTATCTTCTCTGATTTTGAGAAGCCTCCAGATACAGACATGAGTATTAAAAACACCGCAACAATAGATAAAAGATTCATCCAAAACCCGGGGGCAGGAATTTTTATATCTTTTTTTATGATAATTTTTATTTTTTTAGACGAATCTAAAAGTGGATTTTTGTTGGGTATTTTGGGGGCGGGTATTTTGGGGGCCTTCCCCGTGTTTTTGGGTGCTGGTGGCATTGGTACAGGTATTATATGAAAAACCTTTTACTTTGCTACTATTTATATAAATGTCTTCCAAATACACCGAAAATAGAAAGGCTAGATTCAATTATGAAATCCTTGAAGAGATTGAGGTTGGTATTAAGTTATTGGGTTCTGAAGCAAAGGCAGTAAGAGCAGGAAAGGCCTCTCTGGACGGGTCTTATGCGTATGTGCGTGGAGGAGAGCTTTTTCTGGTAAGCGCTCATATCGAGCCGTTTCAGCCTAAAAACACTAAGGAGGACTACGACCCAGACAGGGTAAGAAAATTGCTAGCCCACAAAAAGGAGCTCTCTAGGCTAGCCGATTTGGAGGGAAAACAGGGTTTGACATTGGTACCCCTTTCGATGTATAATAAGGGACGCGTAATAAAGCTCTCTCTCGCAATAGCAAAAGGAAAGAAAAGAGACGATAAACGTCAAACTATAAAGAGACGCGAAGCAGAGAGAGAAATGCGCCGTGCGTTAAAATAGTTTTCATACGGGGATGCTAGGCATCGACAAAATGCGGTCTCCGGAAAACGCAAGAGAAGCTCGGACAACTTCTAAAACTATCCGAAAACTTAACTGCAAATACAAACGCAGTAGCACAAGTTTCTCCGTATTTTACGGCAGACAACTTCGAGTTCGCTTTCGCGAAAGCCTAAGCGACAAATATATGTACGACGCCTCTGGTACATATGTTTGGCTTTATGAGGCACCTCCCCTGCTAGTGGCTCATGAGCAGGGGTAGTAACAGAGCTTTAGCGATGTGCGCTTTGTCAGTTCTTGGCACTTCGCTCAAAAAAGAAACTGACTAATCTTGTAGACTTTTTCGGATATCCTTTTTGCACGGCGGTTCGATTCCGCCCATCTCCACTCGATTGACAATTTAATATTTATATGATTTTATGTAGGCAGAAGCACTTACTCTAATCTGAGGGCATTTCTCGTGATCATTACCGATCCTAGGGGCTACTCAATTCAGCCAGAGGATATCAACACCTCACAACGCTTTTGGGATGCTTTCGACCACCTTGAGACAGAGGTCTCAGCTTGGTGGATTGTCAGACTCCTGCAAGAGCGTGGCTGTGGGTGGGTTCCTTTCACTCGTGAGGAAATCCAGACCCTCTACTCCTCACGCTACAAGGACCGTTTCTCTTTCAATCGTCTGATTGAAGCAGAGATGGTACCACCGGACCTCGCAAGAGCCTTCGCTGGCCACCATGATCCACTTGTTCCCGTGGGCGGTGGATGGGTGGTTTGTGATGACAACGGCGTCCATCGTGTCACACAAGAGTTTGTTGACCGGTGTTACAAGTCCAGCCCAAAGAAAAAGGCTGAGGCGGTCTAAATGGTCAAAGTAACGTGGGTAGAATACCAAGGAAACTTGGTTTTAATAGGACGCCCAGCCCTCAAGCAACTTGGCCTGAAACACGGTCAGGTGGTTACAGAAAGCCAGCTGATGAGAGCCATCGGATTAGATGCCCGTCATATGCTTAAGAAGATTAGGGGCAAAAAAAGAAAGTAGCACTCGGGCGCGACCATTGTGGTCGCGCCCTTATTGTTTATAAGTTTTTGTTTTTGTTTAGTAAATACTCGGAAAAAATTATACCGGCTACGAGACACAATCCTCCCAAAACAAAACCCCCTAATACATCACTTAAAT
>CAYGCY010000009.1:0-17205 GCA_964348525.1 uncultured Candidatus Saccharibacteria bacterium | reverse complement strand
TTTAAAAACCACATTACATGTTCTGTGTTCCAAAATGGTTTTAACCATTTAAAAACACATGTATCTTTGTCCTGTATTTGTTAATACAGGGTTTCTGCTTGTCCCGCTTTTGACGGGACTAGCCCACACTTTTAAGGGTGCGGGCCGTATCGCATTTTTTTCAAAACGCGATTGGTTAGACATGCGCTTGAGGCACATGTCATTTTTTTCTGCTTTTGTTATCTTCCAATTTTCTTGCGAAAATCGGTTGACGATTTGACCTTGTCAAAGAACTCTCTACACCCTCCATTTCACTCTCTAAAAAACAAAATCGCCCCTTACGGGACGATTTCGTGAGTAGTCGGTAAAAACCGGACTACGCCCGAAATCGTTTTAAAGACTTAAGTGAAATAAACATAGAGTCAGGAGATATTCTACTTATATATGTATGGGTGTCAACTTAAAAATATTGGCCACAAAATAGCGATAAAAAGTTTAGGCCCGCCCCCAAATATGGGGGCGGGCCTTTTCTTCTTCTGCCGTGCTACTGTTCTCTTTCGTTGATTGCTCTGAGCCGTCCTGCCATCGTAAGAAGCTTGGTGTGTGGGTTGTCGCTTGTCTTCAAGATTTCAACAGCTTCCACCGTCGAAATCTTTTGAAGCTCAATGGCAACCGACACCGCCAACATCTCGTCGAGATGCTCCGGCAAGCCGGAGAAGCTAATCAGGATTTCTCCTGCACGTATGGCACCACCGTATCGCTGGAAAAGTTCATCACGCGATTGCCAGCTTGAAACATGGCTCGGGCAAGTTGCCAAACGAGCACACTTTTCTTCTGCGTAAGTGCGTGCTCTTGTCTCCACAGACTTCTCGCCAATGAGAGCAACAAGCAACGGCGTGCCCGTCTTGGCATCAGCGACACATAGGTATCCGCCCTTTTCGTCGTCGAGCCCACAAGCAGAGACAAGCTCTGGGAGCAGTCTCCAAGCAGTCATGAGGGCAATCTGCGCCTCGTGTTGCGGAATACGAAGAACGTGAGTTTCCTGCGTCTGTTCCGTAGTCAAAATAACCTCGGCTGTAGAATTGGGAGTTCTGTCCGCAAGATTAAACAAATCACAGAATTAAGCAAGCGAGACTAAGAGAATGATGAAATTGGTGCTAGATAGTTCATAAACCAAACCGCGTATCCCATCACAAGAAAATTTATAAGAGAAACCATGCACCACGTACAAAATGCCCGAAGAACAAATGCCTGAATGTAGAGGAAGTAGAGCGAGAAAGCTAGTCCAATAGATACCAAAATCTTAATGTATGGCCAAAGTGCCAATGCTCCACCTACGTAATTCCATGTAAGTGCGAAAATTAGTACATACATTATGAGCCCAAGCACTGAGTTTGGGACACCGAAAGTCTTGCTGTACGTGCTGTACTGCACTTTTTGACACCACTCTTTCGGAAAGAAAGGACACGCCACATCTGTACCCCTTATTTTGTGATAAAGAAGATAAAGCGTGTCTAAAATTCCTATTATCGAAAAAACATACAAAATATCTATTGTGTTCATATTTATTTTTATTTAATTATCTTTGCTCTTATTCTACTCCCTTTTTAAACATAAAAACTTCATAAAAACTTAAAGGGCCGCCGATAGGCGACCCTTTTGTGCTAGACATGCTTCAGTATTTCCCGAAGATCTTTCAACTCCTGACGCAAATAGTCCAGTCGAACATTTCTTGCGTCTATCTCCGCCCAGTGTTTGACGAGCTCTTCCGTACCGCCATCGGGGAGTACCAAAACCATTCTTTCCACCGACTTTTCAAGCCCGGGAATCTCTACTTCTAAAAATGAAACTCGGTCCCTGATTCGCCTTATTTCGTCTTCAAAACCCGGGCCGTTGTTCTCTACTTTCGTGTGCTTTTTCTTCTTCCTATCTGTCTCCCCTGCCTCTCCTTTTTTCTTCTGCCTTCGCCACGCGAGGATTGTCCAAATAGCCACATACCCTCCAGCGATTGCGACCAAAAGCCAGACAAGCGCCATCGGACGCTCCAAGACTGCGCCTACAAAGGACATATATCCCCCGTTATTTGTTTCTTCCTTTACCCTACTATTTTTTATTTTTTTATCAAACTTGTATGAAAAACAAAAGTGGCGAGCGAAACAAAGTTCGCTCGCCACTAATCCTACACTTCGACCCAGTTACGCATTCTCGAGGAAATACTCGAAGCGGGTCTTCCGCTTGAGCCCATCGTTCAAGTACCACTTGAACGAGATAAATGTCGTGACCACGAGAATGAGAGCAATCACTGAACTGCTCAGGAAAGGCCGTAACATCCCATCAAGAACCTTGCTCCCATCGAGGCCTACAACTGGAAGCAAATTGAGAATCCCCAACTTGTAGTTGATGTGCGCCACATACTGGACCGTGTTCTCGAGCGTCGATTCACCAAGCTTGGTGACAACGAACGAGGCAATTCCCGCAAGAGCAAAATTCGCGACGGGCCCAGCTACGGAGATCAACACTTCGTACATCGGGTGCACGTTGTTGATGGCCTTGTTGAACTGCACATAGGCCCCCCACCATGACACACCACCGTTCGTCGTCGTAAGTCCACAAAACCATCCCACAATACTGTGAGACGCTTCGTGGGCCATAACCGATGCCAGAATGGCGAACGAGGCCACGATGCCGGCGACAACGAAATTGCTACCGGTGTACACGGACCTCATCTGGCGGTCAATGTATTTCTTCGCGTCCAACGCGAAGATGGTCAACAACACCACAGTCCAGAGGCTCACATAGAACGGAATTCCGAGGAGGTTAATCCTCGCACCGAGCCCTTGGATGATGCCCATCATTTCACTGAGATTCAAGACACGCTCCTGAAAGGGTCGAAGTCAAACAGCTTTCTTTTGTCTATACTAGCACATTTAATACTAAAAGTCAAGGGCTATTTCAGCCCCAAGATTGGCTATCTTTGAGCAATTATCCCTTCGTTTCTAATACCTCTGTCGCCTGAAGATACCCAGACTTGAATGCGAGTTTGAGATTTTCTAAAAATTTTATCCCGTCTTTTGGAAAGAGATTGGTACCGTCCGACAAATCTACATAGTTCTTTATGCCCTGCTCGGTTAAATTTTTTACAAAAACCTCGTCACCACTACACTCAACACTTGAGCCAACGAGCTTGCACAGAGCGACAATTGTCTGCTCACCATCATTTTGTAATTTATATATTTCTACGTATTTCATTGTGGTATTTTTATAGCTTCATACATTTCGGGCGGTATAATCCCGTGTTCCACCACAAATGCTCCTATGGCTAAAATTCTTTTTATTGCCATCTCCGCATGTTTTTGACCAATTAATTCTGCCAATAGGTTCTCGAGAATGCTTTGCTCGCTTGTCTTGGTCATAAATTCTTTAAGTTTTAATACTACATCCTGTGGTATCGGCCTATCAAAATTCTGAGGGTAAAAAGATGAATTAAGATAACTTCCTCTAGTATTTACATTCTCACCAAAAGTGCTTGTACGGCCGGAAGCCGCACTACTGTTATCAGACCACCCGAAAGTTCTTCCATGGTCAATGGCATACATCTTTCCATCTTTAATTAAAAAATTGCCAGAATGTCTATCCTTGTTTGCGATAATTAAATCGAATACCCACAATTTCATCAACTGGTCGGGATATTCTCTAGCCACAACTTCTTTTGAAAATTCAAACCCAGATTTTGTGCCAGAAATAAACTCTTGAACACTGCCAACCTCTCCCCTCAGTTCACGAATGACGGTTGTGGGAACCAATCCGAAACCCAAAAATAAATCCACTAAGTAAGCTGCCCGTTCTTCTGGAAAATCAACTGTCTTAAAAACCGCCTTGCCATCATCAACAATTTCCAAAAAACGTGATTTCGTTACACCAGCCCCTATGGGCCTCTCTGAGCTTGTGTCTCTTGAATCAAGTACTTCTTCTTGGGGGCTTATAGGAATAGGAGATTCAAAGCTACGCCTTCTAAGAGGAATCGGAACTTGGGGCGGTGTCCTCACCTCAATGCCAGTATCTCCCGCCACCTCTCTGGTAGTAGTACCCGGCCCACCTTCGCCAAATAATCTTTCGAAAAATCCCATAATTATGCTTCAGTTTATCACACCGTAATTTTTTACATAAACACAAATTCTCTAGGTAAAAACTGCGTTTGTAGACTACTCTTTAATCCTTATCTATATTTTATGTATAGATTTATAAGATAATTTTGCAACTCCAAAATGTCATCCTGTGATGAAATATTTTTGTGAGTCATTCTATTGTCTACTAGTCTATATGCATCAAGCAATTTATTTATTTCGACCACAGAAAAAAACCCACATTCTTTGTCATATCTTTTACCGGCCAAAGAATTTGACCCAAAGTTAGCTTTCCTCGCCGCCAAATCTTTACAATTAGCCGTACCAACCTTTGATATGTAAGTATCTATTATTGCCAATATATCTTGGTCAATATTTTCTAACTTCCTTTTTTTATCTTCGTCCGCTGTGGCGGTTACCTTGATTGCTTTGTCCGCTGGTTTTAATGCGCACTCATTTAATTTCGCAAGTAATTCGCCATTTTGTCTTACCAAAAAATCAATTCTTGCCTGAAGTTCCGGATTATCTATTTTTATAACTTGTGTGACAATTTTTTCTTTTGCGACACTTTCTTGGCTTGGTTGTGGGGTCACTGTCTCTGTCTTCTGGACGGCGGGCGCTGGGGCTTTAATAAACCAACTAGTTGGGTTCCATGACAGAGCAGCGGAGACAGTAGATGGAATGATAAAAATCGCCATCAACAAAAATATGATTTTCTTCATACTTTCTACATTAATACTTATTCACTTCTTTGCAAACCTAACAACAAAATTCACAGTTTTTGCCAAAATTCAACTACTTTCACTTTACTGAGAAGAGAATAGTTTTTTCAAAAATTCACCCAATTTCTTTAGGGCACTCTGATGCTCTATCACAAGCGCCTGCGAAACCGCAGCGGTATTTTTTGGATTTTCAGTATTGCTTTGCGGTTCTTTTTTGGCTGTTGAATTTGGTGCTGAACCCTGCACTAGTAGATTTTGAGATTTTAGACTAGGAGCCAAACTTACTGTTTTCCCTATAGCGCTCGTCAGGGTAATGTTTCCATAGTTTGGCAGTTTGGTAATTCTAGAATCTAAAGCCAGCAACTTCCCCGGCATCACAATAAGATCCCCTAGCACGTCATAATTTTGATTTGCCACGCTCACAGACCATTTAAAAAGATTGATTTCTTCTTTGCCATCATTTTTTATTTCTATTCCCCCATCAATATGACGGGCCGATAATTTCGGCTCTACAACTTTTACATTTATCCTATGCACAGAATTTCTTCCGTATCCTGACGCACTTAAGATGACTACATAGTCTCCCGAAAAAGCATAAATATGTTCAATGGTTTTTCCGTAAGCAATGAAGCCGTCTCCAAGATACCACTTGTACTCAATGCCGTTTAGTAAAGTGCCATTCGTTTTTAAATCAGCTGAAAACTGCACAGGAGAGCCCGCCGAAGAAAGTCTGTTCCTACCAGCAGAGACAGAAAAATATCCTTCTTCCTCTTTCGTCGTCGGTTGAATAGCAATTTCACTAGCCACATAGTGAGTAGACACTACTGTTTGAGTTTGCTGCGTTGTTGTATTAGTGCTGGTAGAGGTATTTTCGGCAGATTGAGTATTTGAAGAGGTGCCACCAGCCTCTTTTCCTGGAGTTGAAGCGAGCGCCTTCCATCCACTTTCAGTTTTTTGTAAAGAATTGCCGTCCCCATTAGCTCCTATGCTCGGGTCGTAAGCCACTGCATCTGTTATATTTCCTTCTGCGTCTTTTATAGACAATTCTTCTCCAGAATTTGAAAGGGAGAAAGAGCTGTCAAACAATGCCCCTGAAAAACTGGGGTTATCTACCAAAAAATTGGCTGGTTTGTCTGCTATGACGGCAAAACCTCCGGCCGGAATAGACTGATTGCCTTGAGAGATGACCAAAGAATGGTTGGTATTTGCTTCAAAAAATTTGTAGAGAGATAAGTCGAGTGGTGTGGAGCCTTCATTTTTTACTTCTATCCATTCCCTGTCTGTGTCGGTACCAGACACATCGTACATAATCTCTGTTATTACGAAATTGGCATTAGATATAGCAGGAATAACCATCGCTAATAAAAATATGGGTATTATTTTTTTCATTTTAATGTACGTAAAGCAAACCACCGACGGTTGCTAGCAACCGTCGGTGGTTTCGCAGGGCACTGCGGTGCCGGCGATATTGCTTTTCTGGTAAAGGCGTACTGCTAGAACCAGAGTGCCAGATACTAAAAGGAGAAAAAGAAACCCCGATAGAAACTTAAAAAAGTCTTTATCAAACAATTTCTCCATCGCTCCATTATATAGACAAAATAATAAAGACATCCCTTCATGTGGACAAAGAAAAACCGCCACCCTTTCGGGGAGCGGTTTTTCTTTACCTATGCTTTATCCTTGCGGACTAAGCAGTAGTTACGCGTTCCTTACGGAAGTGCAACTGTAGGTGTTCTCCAGGACTGTTTGCCAGACATGAAGGTGTCGGTTTGACGACCTCCAACGTTTGTCAACCAGTTAAGTCTCTCAAGACCGAAGGAATATGATCCTGTGGTGATAAGAGTACCTGCTGAAGTCCTTGTATCCATCAAGAAGGATATAGGTATCTCAACTGTTCCACCCTCTGCCAACTTCCAGCTGTTTGTGCCGGCTGCTGATACTGAACCACCAGATGAAACGGTGATTGAGGTTGAAGATGAAACTGCTGGGTTTGTAGCTGCGCCACCTCTGTAGATGATGATTGATTCACCAGCAGATAGTGTGCTGTCCTGTTCAGCCAAAGCGTAAGTTGTTGAAGCGGCATCGCCGAATTCAACATCGCCTCCGACAGCCTTCATGCGAAGCATAAAGTCTGCCTTAGCTGTTGAGGTTGCTCCTGCGTAAGCACCTGCAGAACCGTAGGTAACTGTAGGAGGGGTTACGAGAGACAATTCAGGACCAACATTTCTGAAGGTGAATGCTTCACCTGTTGCTGAACCTGTTTTCTTGGCTGCTGCAAGAGTTGAGCCTTCAGAGTTTTCAGCTGTTATGCCAGTTGAAGAAGCTGTGAAGCTTATGTCTGCTCTTGTTGAGTTTGCACTGCGAACATCAACCTTTACGTACCAAGTCTTTGTTGTGTCCTTAGGAATTGTTACGTCTATATCGCTGAATGTTGCAATACCTGCTGCGCCAGAGTCACCTGTTGCAGAAACTGTTGCTGAGCCCAAAGCTGTAGATGGGTTTGCTGAATCATACAACCATACTGTTGTTGTGGTTGCGCCTCCTGCTGAAGGACCAGCCTTTGTAAGACCAACTACGAAGTCGGTAACCTTAATGGCATCTTTCTGAGCTTTAAGGTCGATAGATGCAATGTGTACACCGTCTTTCTCATTCTCACTTGAACCATCAGCTGCAATCATTGAAGCTGACTTTGGAGAATTTCCGCTAAGAGATAACTGAAGAGCTGCGTCTTCAGCTACGCTTGTAGCTTCCATTGTCTGGGAGCGTGAGACTGCTGTTGTAGGACCTTCCTGATTAATACCAGCACCGTCAACTGCGCGAACGCCGTTAGCTGGAACTGTTACTGAGAAAGAATCACCGTCGTAGGTTGAGTCAACTGATGCCAAAACATCAAATGCGACTGTCAAAACCTTTGTGGTGTCCTTAGGAACCAAGAAGTGGAATCCTGTTAATGTGACGAAGTAGCTTGAACCTTCCTTTACAACAGAGCCCGAGTTAAGAGCAACTGTCTTAAGAATGGTTGAACCATCCATCAAGTAAACTACTGGGAAGACTTTGTTGTAGAAGTCTGCTGTCTGGCCATTTGTGTCGCCAGATGCACCCAACTGCAACTTAACTCTCTGAACATCTAGATCAGAAAGCTGTGCCTTCACCTTTATCCCAATGAAAGGAGCTTTTACATCGCCCTCTCTCAATGTCAAACCAGTACCTGGGCTCGGGTTGAGCTCAACTGTAAGAGTACCTTCCTGGCCAACTGTTGTTATGCCGGATGGGGTTGCTGGAGTGGCTGGGGTTGCTGGTGTAGCTGCCATTGAACCGGCGGCTGCACGAGAAATTGGACCGAAGTAACCAACTGCTGGTGAAATACCATTAGCAGCTTGCCACTTTGCAACAGCTGCTTTTGTAAGGCCACCGAAGTAACCGTAAGCAACGCCTGCTGGCATGGTCAAATGACCCTTTGAAACCAACATTTGCTGGAGTGAGGTAACATCTGCACCTGTTGATCCAACTGTGAGGCTTCTGGTGTAATCAGCTGCGAATGCAACTGAAACAGTAAGAGCGAAAGCCATTACTGCAACACCGATAAATAATTTTCTACTCATTTGTTTTCGTTAATTTGTGATTACATCTGGCGCGACTTTGGTGATGATAATTTGCGTGCCAAATGGTTATTGAATAACGGAACCTAATAATGCTGTCGCCCGAAAGTTATATATCGACAACTTTTAGACGATGAAGCACCGGTTTCTCATCTTTTTTAAGAGACAAGAAACAGGCTTGCGGTAAATTATACCGACAGCTCACTCTGAAAGGACATGTCCTAGTGTGGATAGTCATCTATAAGAGAAGAAATCCACTTTGGCCTCCAAAATAAGCTTTGTAAAGTATAGCAAAATAGGGTCGATTTATCAATATTTGTAGCCAAAACGGCTAAAAAGCCAGAAAAACCCTAGAGTTTAGGCCCCAATTGCTAGGCTATATCTAGTCCAACGCCTTTCTCCGTCCTTTACCACTACCCCATCGTCTACGAGTATAGATAGCTCTCTTTGAATTGTCTTTTCACTGCAGTCATGAAATATAGTGGAAATGTCTTTAATGGTGAGATCTTTTTTCTTTTTTAAGACCTGAATTATGAAGCTTTGGCGCTTGTTCCTCTTTACTGCGACGGATCCGTACTCTTTTATTTTGGCTTTACCTATTTCAGAAACATCCGGAAGATAGTGTGTAGAGGTTATTGGAAAATTGGGCTTTGTTTGTGATTTGTCTTTTATAGTCGTCCTCTTCTGTTTGGGTATATTCAAGGTTCTATTTTTTATGCTTTCATTTACCCCATACTCGTCCTGACTGTCAAAATCAAAAAAATTCCTAGCAATCTTCACTGGAGAAAGTTTGTTGAGATTGTTTCTACCCCTAGATACCGTAGAAGCCAAAATACCTAGTTCTTTAGCCAAAATTTCAGCATTCATTTTAGAAATCAAACCTGCTAAAGAAGCAATCTCTATCATTGAAGAAAGCTCTGAAATGGTGGTATTAGTTTTGTGTAGCTTTAATTCTCTGTCTGAAGTATCAGAAAAAGAGAGTTCGGAAATATCTTTAATTAAGGTTGTGGACAACTTCCTTATGTCCCATTTTATGGGCTCCTCGTCATTCAAAAAATTAGACATTAGATACAAAGCTGCTGAAATTTTTTCAGCTCTTTTTATATTTTCGTCCTTTTGAATAGCTATAATATTAGCCGTACTATCTACTTCTTTGCCTTTATTAGTATCTAAATTGTCTTTTAGAGTTTCTTGGTCCATTTTTGTATTTGTCCTATATTATATAACAGACAAAATAAAAAGCAAGCCTGCCCTATTAAATGTCCTTTTTGGACTTTCCCCCATATTCTTCGATACCTTTTGACGCCTTTTGGCATCTCATTTCATACCCCCTACCTTTTATTACTATCCACAGTTAAAATTTCCAAACATTTTTACCACTAAATTTATAACCTCGTTGAGACTTCGCGTGATAAAATGGTTTCGTGGGAAGAAAAAAAGGTAAAAAAAATAAGCGCGAAAACGATTACGAAAGTGGTGATAGGTTAGGTTTTTGGAATGACTTGAGTGACGAAACCAAACATTCCGTAAGGGGGGTCATTTATCTTCTATTCACCTTTATATTGGCTCTGGCAGCTATGCAAAAGGGCGGAGTAGCAGGAGAGATGGTTTTTAAAGGCCTCTCGTATGCTTTCGGGATTGGTTATTACATACTCCCTATACTATTGCTGGCTTTCAGTTATTCGGCTTTCAGAGGAGAGGCAAAAAGAATTGCACTACCCCAAACTATAGGGGCAGTAATATTTTTCCTAAGTGCACTTGGCTTAATTCATATATCTTCTTCAGGTAGTGGGGGTTTTATGGGCTCTTTTATAGTAAACCCAATGCTTCGTGTTTTTGATATATATGTATCTATAACAATCCTCTTAGCACTTTTACTAATCTCCTTTTCTATCGTCTTTGACACTACATTGAGGCTTGGCTTCTTATTTTCAATATTTAGAAAAAATAAAGTAGAAGAAGATGACGACGGCGAAGAAACGTTCACGGTAAGCGTTGGTGGGGAAGAATATAAAGAAGAAGAGGAAGAAGAGCCCGAGACAGAAGAAAAGCAAGAGACGCCCGCAAAAAGTAGTATCGCAAAAGCCGGAGAGTTTATCGCGTCCGTGCCTAAAACTCTTTTTGCAAAAGAATTTTTCGCTCCCCCACTTTCGCTACTGGAAAGAGATCGTGGCAAACCAGGAGTGGGAGATGTAAAAGCTAACGCAAATATAATAAAGAGAACTTTGGAGAACTTCGGCATAGCAGTAGAAATGGATGAGGTTTCAATCGGCCCATCGGTCACTCGCTACGCACTGAAACCAGCAGAGGGTGTAAAACTTTCCAAGATAGTTGGGCTTCAAAACAATTTGGAGCTCGCTCTCGCTGCCCATCCTGTGCGAATAGAAGCCCCTATCCCTGGCAAATCTCTGGTCGGTATAGAAGTGCCGAACACTGCAAAAACCACTGTGGGACTAGGTTCACTACTCTCTGAAAGCAACTTTGTTCATTCGGATAAAAATTTGTTTGTAGCACTAGGAAAAGATATCTCTGGGATTTCTCATTTTGCTAACGTTGCAAAAATGCCACACCTTTTGATTGCCGGCGCTACGGGCTCTGGAAAATCGGTTACTATTCACGCTCTTATCACTTCCCTCCTTTATAAAAACCCGCCAGAAAATCTAAAATTTATAATGATAGACCCAAAGAGGGTTGAATTAACTCTTTATAACAATATCCCCCACCTCCTCACCCCAGTATTAACAGAGGCCAAAAAAGCAATTCTTGCACTCAAATGGGCAGCAAAAGAAATGGATCGCAGATATGACATTTTGCAAGAGCAGAGCGCACGAGACATCGACTCGTACCACAAAAACATAGTGGAGCCAGCAGTAGAAAGAGCAAAGAAAAGAAAAGGCGAAGAAGACGAAGTGGGACCCGACCCAATGCCATACATAATAATCGTAATAGACGAACTGGCAGATATCATGCAGGCATACCCAAGAGAACTTGAATCGGCAATAGTAAGACTCGCTCAAATGAGCCGTGCCGTGGGTATTCACCTAATACTTTCTACCCAAAGACCGTCGGTAAATGTAATAACCGGCCTTATCAAGGCCAATATTCCTGCAAGGGTTGCCTTGCAGGTGGCTTCCCAGATAGATTCTAGAACTATTCTAGATATGGCTGGCGCAGAAAAACTTTTGGGCGCTGGGGATATGCTTTATATGTCTGGAGATATGGGAAAGCCTGTGCGAATACAATCCGCATTTATTACAGAAAATGAAGTGAAGAAAGTGGTGAAATACTTGAAAGACAACTACGAGCCAACCCTTTCAGATATAAATTTTGCAGAAACAAAATCAGACGGCACTATCTTTAATGCTGATTTAGCAAGCGACTCTGATGATGAGGACGAGCTATATGAGGAGGCCAGAGAAACGATAATACAAGCCGGAAAAGCTTCCACCTCATTCCTTCAAAGAAAACTTGGCGTGGGCTACGCGAGAGCGGCGCGCCTCGTTGATATGCTAGAAGAGCGCGGAGTGGTGGGGCCCGGGTCTGGGGCAAAACCAAGAGAAGTGCTTATTGGCGGGTCGAGCGACCTTCAAAGAGATGGCGAATTCGTAGAGAGTGATATTTCAAGCACTGACTTAGAAGAAGAGAAAGAATAAAATGACACTTGAGTTTATACCGCAGAGAAAATTTATTATAGCTGGTTTGGTGGCTATTTTTATTTTGTATGTAATTTTTCAGTCTAGAAACTTTTTAATTGGACCTGTTTTAAAAATTACATACCCCACAGAAAACCAAACAGTGGCAGGGCCAGTGATAGAAGTGCGGGGGCAAGCCAGAAACGTCTCTTTCATTACCCTAAATGACAAGACTATATTCATAGATGACGAAGGTGAATTTAAGGAAAGTTTGCTCATGCCCGAGGGCATGGTTATACTACGATTAAAGGGCAAAGACCGCTTTGGCAGAGAGAAGCAGACCACTAGAACCATAGTGGTAAAAAATGAAAATAAAGCAGAAATATTAGAAACAACAGCTACTACTTCAAAACCATGAGACCAAAAAATAAAAAAACAAATAGCGTAAAAATAAACATCATTGATTCCGAAAAAACAGAAGGTGCGGAAAAATCCCCTTCTCGCAAAAACATAGAAGAAACTGTACAAGCGATAAAAACGAAGTTTGGCGACGATGCAATAATGATGCTCGGAGAAAAGGCTCGTGTTGATGTAAATGCAATACCAACCGGCTCAATAGGGCTCGACGCTGCGCTCGGCGTAGGAGGACTCCCCCGCGGAAGAATAATCGAGATATTCGGACCAGAATCTTCCGGAAAAACTACTCTGTCCTTACACGTAATAGCAGAAGCACAAAAACAAGGTGGCTTGTGTGCGTTTATAGACGCAGAGCACGCTATGGACCCAGAATACGCTAAACGTCTTGGAGTCAAACTAAACGAGCTTCTTATCTCCCAACCTGATACAGGAGAACAAGCGCTTGAAATAGTAGAGTCTTTGGTTAGGTCTGGCAAAATGGATGTGATAGTTATTGACTCAGTAGCAGCTCTCACGCCAAAAGACGAAATAGAGGGCGATATGGGTGCACACCATGTGGGCAAGCAAGCGAGACTTATGTCGCAAGCTCTCCGCAAATTAACTGCCATAGTAGCCAAATCAAAAACCATAGTTATTTTCATAAACCAAATCAGAATGCAGATAGGTGTAATGTTTGGCAATCCAGAAACCACCCCAGGAGGAAAGGCTTTGAAATTCTACACGTCGGTCAGGCTTGATATACGCCGTATTGCCCAAATAAAAAAAGGTGAGGAAATTATGGGTGGCCGTGTGAGAGTAAAAGTAGTAAAAAATAAAGTGGCAGCTCCATTCAAGCAAACTGAATTTGATCTTATGTACAACGAAGGCATATCAAGAGAAGGCGAAATGATAGCCCTCGGAGAAAAGCTTGGCCTTGTCAAAAAAAGTGGTCAAAGCTATGAATATCAGGGAGAAAAACTCGGCCGTGGCTACGATGCTACTCGCCAGTTCTTGAGAGAAAACAAAGAAATTTCAAAAACCATTTTGAAAGAAATAAGGTCTCATTTGAAGGAGCTATAAAACCCACTCGGGGTATTGTCTGAAAGGGTACATATAATTTTCTGCTGAAAATTTATTCACTCTCGCGCCGTCGCGCTCCGAGAGCCCCTTTCAAACAACGCCCCTCGTTCTAAGTTCGAACGGCGAAAATAAAGCTCGCTTCAAAGTTTTAAAAGTAACCAAAAGAAAAGCCCAGCGATCGCCTGAGGGGCTAATCGTGGGGCTGTGCCGGTTATTCGCCGGCGGCGGCAAAAAACGGAGCAAATGCCCGGCTGAGTACTGGAAATTGATCGATGAGACCATCAACCAGTACATGAAGGTTCGCCCGCGCGTCCATGATAACGTGTGCGGGGAGCTCTCGGAAGCCGTGATTGCTGGAGTAGAACTCGTTGTCTTGACCGTTGTATTCGGTGTAGTAGATCTTCCAAAGGTCTATTCCGTTGGTGGACAGAAACCAGCCCTTGGTGCCAGCACAGCTGAAGTACAAAACATCATCACCACCGGTATCAGCAAGACGTTCGATCCAAAAACGAATCGCACGACCTCCGACACCGGCAATGGTGGTGGCCGCTTCTCTCAGCTCGGCACGTGCTTTGTTGAGGTTCGCAGTACCAACTACCAGACGGTCACCATTGTTCATTTTGCTTGTCATTGCGCTCTCCTCCCATTCCTGGGATAGCCATTCCTGGCTTCGTGATGGGCATTCCTGCCCGTGGGCCATCTGTTGCTAGGATAGCATATTACAAGTCGTTTGTCAAGGACTAGCCAGCTATTAAAATATGGCTATAATAAGGCCTCTTATGGCAATGCTTGATTACAATGAAATTACAGAGCACAAAGTCATCATTTTTGATGGCGCTCCTTATGAGGTACTTACCTCCCACGTCTTTCGTAAACAGCAAAGAAAGCCTGTAAACGCAACAAAGCTAAAGAATATGATTACTGGCAAAGTAACTGAACAGTCTTTTCATGTTTCTGAAAGAATGCCGGAGGCTGAAATTGAGAAAAGAGAGGTTAAATATCTATACAACAATAGAGGCGAGTGGTGGTTTGCAGATCCAAAAAACCCAAGTGATAGATATAAGATTGCCGGAGAACTTGTGGGCGACGCTGGAAAATTTTTAAAAGAAAATAGTCTTGTGCAAGCAATACTTTTTGATGAAAAATTTATCGGCCTTAAATTACCTATAAAAGTCGAACTAAAAGTTACTGAAGCTCATCCAGCAGTTAAAGGCAATACCGCAACAGGCGCTTCAAAAATGGTGGTTCTAGAAACTGGCGCAGAAATTCAGGTTCCAATGTTTGTAAAAGAAGGCGATGTTGTGCGCCTCAATACTGAAACAGGTCAATATACAGACCGAGTGTCCTAGGAATTTCCCGAAATGAGCTCTTGATCTTTTGGCTTAAAAAGATCGAGAAGCGCTCCTAAAAGAGCGCCCAAAATAAACCAGAAAAATATTAAAAACATAATCTCTTCTACTACAGAAAAATCGGTGGCTAGCTTTTGCTCCACAAAAAACAAGGGCTGAAAAAACAAAACAACTAATGGAGCAGTAAGACAGCCATTTGAAATCGGGCAGATACCCTTCAAAAAAAATGAGAGGATTACCAAACTACCAGAAAAAGAGCCTAGTCTTATCCAAAGGGACATGAACATAGCTTACGTGTCTTGGAGTTGCCCCGCAATGCTAAGGAGACGGAATTTATCTAGACACAAAAGGCAACAGCCCGAGAAATCTTGCTCTTTTTACTGCCATAGCCAAATCTCTTTGGTGGCTTGCCGAAAGACCGGTTCGCTTTTTAGAGATTATACGAGCATGAGGATTTAGAAACTGCTTTAGCAATGGAACATCCTTGTAGTCTATGTATTTCGGTACATCTATCTTTTCTCTTTTCATATATTTTTAACTTACTTTTTATTTTTTAATCTTTACCTTAAAACGGTATATCGTCTGTACTTTCTGCTTGAGGATAATCAATCTCTTCACTAGTATCAGGAGCATTGGTTTCGGCAGACTCTTTTACTGAGTCCCCAGCTCCCCTTTTGGGACCAAACTGAAAACTTTCTAATACTATTTCTGTGCGATATTTTTTTTCTCCGCTATTTTTGTCATCCCAACTTCTTGTCTGCAATCTCCCTTCTATATATAGAGACGAACCTTTTCTACAGTATTGCGCTATCACTTCTGCTTGTCTGCCAAATGCAACAACATTGTGATACTCCACCGCCTCCTGTTTTTTACCGTCTTTATCCTTCCATGTACGGTTGGTAGCTATAGCAAACGATGCCACTTGAGCGCCGGACGGAAGAGCCCTTACTTCAGGATCCCTAGTTAAGTTGCCCATTATGAACGCCTTGTTTATATTCATTTTCGTCTGTTACTTAATATCATCCAATTCTATCCCTCATCCTCCTTGGCCACAACATTGCCCTCTTCTGACGCTTCTGCGTCGGACACTGGTGCCTCTTCCGAAATAATTGCTTCTACTGTTTCTACGTCCTCCCCAGCCACTTCCTCTTCCATTTCTTCAGGTGCTTGTGGTGTATATGTTTTTTCTTTGATAGTTTTAACCAACAAATACCTCAAAATTTCCTGTGTAGAAGACAGTTCCTTGTCTAGAGAATTTATTGCGTCTCCTGATACTTCCCCATCTATTTCAAACTTATTCCACCCAAAATAACCAGTAGTGGCCGCTATCTTCTGGCCATTGATTACTTTGTATATTGGGTAAGCCAGCTTCCTTAATCTAGGCTCCTCTCCATCTATGGTGTGCCCTGTTATTTTTTTTACTGCTTCTCCTATCTTTGCTGAAATGGCAAAGGCCTCTTCTTCTTCAACAGAAGGAGACACTACAAAGGCTATCTCGTAATAGCGATTGGTGTCGCCTACATTGTTTTGTTCTGTCATATTCTTGCGTGGTGTGGCACGCGGTTAATAACACTCCGATAAGTTTTACCCCCGCTAGCAGTTCTAGCGGGGTGTCAGCCGAAGGCTGGACCAGAGCAATATACCACAAGGTGAATTTCAGGCAAACTAAAGGGCGACACTGTGGGTCGCCCTTTTATTGCTCTAGCTGTTTTTTCAGCCTCTTCTTCCTGCGCTCTAGATTGTCGATGGCTGAGAAAGTGGCCTGATGATAGAGCCCGAGACCTACAGCTACTGGCTTGCCTGTAGCGAGCGTCATGCGGGTTATGCTGGCACTTTCTTCCCTGTACTTTCTCAGTTCGCTTTCGACAAGCGCGAGCTCTGCCTGCGTCTCGTTTCGGTTCGGCATAACAAACCTCGACAGGAAGTTTCTATGTAAAAAATACTCCTTATATGAATTTATTCAAGTTGAAAACTCTTTTTGCGTTTTCTAGAACCGCCATTCTAATTTCTTCTTCATCTTCCTCACGAATTTTGGCTATTGAAGACACTACTTCGCTAACAAATCTCGGATTATTTCTTTTGCCACGAAAAGGAATTGGTGCGACGTAAGGCGCATCTGTTTCAACAAGAATACGTGAAAGTGGGGCAAAACGTACAGATTCGTCATAATCTCTAGCAAAAGTAATTACCCCAGAGAAAGACAGCGTGAACCCTAGGTCAAGAAAATTCTTTGCATCATCAATGTTTCCTGTAAAAAAATGTATATTGGCTTTCAATTTGTCCCCTGCTTCTTTTTTTCTCACACTCAAAACATCAAATAGCTC
>CAYGCY010000008.1:14093-19021 GCA_964348525.1 uncultured Candidatus Saccharibacteria bacterium | reverse complement strand
CCCCCAGCCCCTCCACCGCCTCCACCATTATCTCCTGTAGTGTTCCCTATCCCACCATTGCCTCCGTTAAATTCAATACCACCAAAACTGGAAGTTGTAGTACCACCACTTCCGCCAGTCGCAACTGCACCCCCCATACCACCTTTAGCACATACAATAAATGTAGTTTGGTCACACATGGTATTAGCTCCTGAAATACTGAAATATGTATCTCCTCCCTGACAAGGACCTATTTGAGTAGTGACACAATCACCGGAATTCCCAACACCGGCTTTACCAACAGCATACGTAATTGAACCACCAGCACTTATATAAAAAGAGTTCACGCTACTCGTAGCAGCATAACCGCCTCCGCCACCGCCCGACGGAGTCGTGTTCGCAAGACCTGAACCACCTCCGCCCCCACCAATTGCTTCAATAGTATTCGCATCTGACCAATCAGATGGAACTGACCATGTAGTGGGAGTAGAGGGAGGCGAGGTTAAAAATATTTCTATAACGGCTTCTGCTGAATACGGAAACAGAAGTAAAGAGAAGCTACAAACAATTGATAGCAATTTTGAAATATTTTTACTCATCGCTTTTATTATATTTCATAAATTATATTTCGTTCCTATGGGTTTGTGGGCGTTGCGGTCGTATCTGTGGCAGGCGTTGTCTCACTTGTAGAAGGCGGGGGCGTATCAGTCGTCTGGGTTGTGTTGTCTATAGGCACGTCTATTGAGGGAGTAGTGTCTGGCGTTGTTGTTGTGGTACTAGTATCGGTTGAAGCAGTTGTTGTAGTTGTATCTATTGGTACAGTTGTGGTGTCTGGTGTAGTAGTTGATGTACTAGGAGTGTCTGTGATTATTGGAGTGGAAGATGCCGTATTGTCTGTAGTTATAGGAGTAGTTGAGCCAGTGTTATCTGTTGCTGGTGTTGTGGACCCGCCATCTGTCACGGTTGTTGACCCAGAACTTGAAGATGGGGCGCTACTAGAATTTGTAGCTGTTGCTGTTTGGCCGCTTAACAGAGCGTCTAATTGGGCTTTAGTGATGCATGTCTCTGCCCCAGTATTATCGCGGACGCATAATTCGTTTGTATGCACTTTGTTGGCAAACAAATCCACTATTCCGTTCGCCGCACTAGCCAACCAACTTCCTATACGAGCAAACATATTATTGAAAAAACTATTGGCAAAATTAGTAGAATCTGGAGTTGTAGTCGCAGTACTTGACGCAATATTTTCAATCCTTAAATTAAGCTCTTGGACAGCTTTAGTAAGAAGCGAGCTCACTATTTCGTATCGCACAGAATCTGGCTGACCTAAACTATCGAATGTTACAAGGCGAGAATCAATTTGAGCTATTTCTTCCGCTATAAAACCAAGGTGCTCACTACTCCAGTTCTGATCAGTAGCAAAACTACCTAAATAATCAGTATTGTAATAAAACGATACTGGTCTAAGCGCCATAATCTCACTAAGTCCTTGAGTTTCTGAAAGAGGATTAATGTCATGTTTGAATCTTAATGAAGATGCCGTAGCACAGTTGTTTCCAGACCTTAATGTTACTTCTTTTGAACTTGAGAGACACAACGAGTTGCCGATGGTCGTTGTTGAAGTTAATCCATCAAAGCCAACATTTCCAGTGACAGAAAGCGTTCGCCACGGAGATGTTGTTCCGACACCGAGTTTTACTGCAACGTTGATAATATCCGAACCACCGCCCAGCGTAATAGTCTGCGCTCCGGTATTCCCTTTGATTGCGCCGTTATTAACGAAAGCAATATTTGGAGCGACATTGCCTGAATCTCCAATAAGGATATCTGAACCGGGCACACCTATGGTTACTCGTTCTGCATTATTTGTAGTATCAAATTTCATTAATGCTAGCCCAGATGTTGTTGTTGCGAAAACAAATGCACCCGCTTGGTTTGTTTTTATAGTTGTAGTTGCGGCTGTAGTTGTAAAATCAAAGACGCCCCCGACCACAGACAGATTCGTTGAAGATGCATTTGTTACAGTTAATAGATTAGTGGTTTTATTGAAGGCAAAATCAGCGTCTCCTCCAAAAGCCGTGCCTCCATCATTAAATTGCACATACGTATCAAGCCCCGCAGCCGACCCTCCTCCGCACCCCGTACATGACGTAACAGTAAGATTCCCAATATTCGCAACATTCGCCCTTAGGTTAGTGGTTGATGCCAAATTTGAAACATAAAGATCAGTTGAGGTAGCAGAAGTGGTAGTGGCGGTATCTGCAGTAAAGGAAGAGAGCGTAGAGGAAGCAGACGAGATAAACCCATTGCCAAAGACCAGCGTGGTCGAAGTGGCTTGTTCATTTGTTGCAAGTTTAGTAAATGGCCATGCGAATGAAGAACCACCAGAAGCAGCGAGAGTGCCATTGGTTAATGAAAGGTTGGCACCGATTGTTAATGGAACAATGGAGCCGTCTGGAGAGGCGTATGGAATTTGGGATGAAAGAGAAGTGATTGCGAAATTAGTGGTTGTGCCTTGAGTAGAGGTAAAGTTCTGAAGAGTAGTTGATGAAAGCGCTAAATAATTTGTTCCTGTGAATGCTTGAAGGGTGGTTGAAGCGTTTACTAAAAGATTTGTAAGTGTTCCAAGGCCTGCTTTAGAAAAAGACCACGTGTTACTTGTGCCAGAAATATCCTTGCCTGTACCAGAATTGGCGATAACCAACACGTCCCCTGTTGCAACAGATGAGAGCTGGCTTAGTGAAAGAATACTGCTACTATCAACACATGTCCCAGATAATTGATTGCATTGTGATGACAATTTAGCAAGAGCGTCTGTCACAGTAAAAGAAGATACGCCAATATTTGTATTAGCTCGATACAAATTGAGCAGGCTACCAGAATCGGAAATTGGGCTACCAGAATAATTCCATCTATCTATATTTGCGTAAATCATGTCACCAGTAAAATCAACTGGAGCGGTAGTTGATTCTGAAAGATCAATTGCGGTTCCAGAAGTTAGCCGTCCTGACGGGATTTTCAAATTACCACTTGTGATATTCCCTATATTGGCAACATTCGCCCTCAAATTGGTTGTTGAAGCAAGATTTGATACATAAAAATTGGTCGTGGTTGCATTTGTGGTTGTGGCATTTACTCCTGTGAATGCTTGAAGGGTAGTAGATCCGAGATGCAAAGATGGCCCTGTGGTTGTTGCACCACCAAAAATGGTGAGACCTGATGTATCTGTATTATTTCCAATTGTTGATGAAGCAAGAGAATAAAAGCCCGCTTTGAAACCTAAAATGGTTGTTGTGGCGTTGTTTGTGCCCCAATCAGTTTGAGTGGTATATGGAAATGCAAATGTTCCTCCCCCTCCGCAACCAGTACACGAAGTAACAGTTAAGTTATTTATTATTGATGTACCAAAATTTGCAGAATTCGCTCTCAAATTAGTTGTTGATGCAAGACCTGAAACAAAGAGATCTGAGGTGGTAGCGTTTTGAAGGGTGGTTGAAGCAAGAGCAAGAAAATTATTGGTGTATAGATTAGTTGAAGTCGCAGATATTGTTGTGCCTTTAAATGCATTGAATGCCTGAAGAGTAGTTGAACCCACCACGAAAAGATCTCCCACCCCGTTAAATGAAGAGGTAGCGGTTAGTCCGAAGAGTGCGTTGCCTGTGCTGAATATTGTTGTGGAGGATTGAGCAATATTAAAGAGCGAAGGAATTGAGAGTGTCCATGTTCTGTTGGTTGAGAGATCCTGAGAACCTGCTGAAGAAGTTATTTGGTTAGAGGTTCCATTTAGGGTAATGGTTGTTGCTTGGAGAGCGTATGAACCAGCTGCTTGGTAATCAGTGCCCGCAATTGCTTCTATTAATGAACCGTTAGCGTCTGCTTTAACTAGAGCGGATGTGAGGGAAGAGACTGCAAGGTTGGTTGAAGTGGATTGTGTGGTGGTGGCGTTTTGAGCGGTAAAGTTTTGAAGAGTGGTTGAAGCATTTAAGAATGTCTGTGCACCGCTCCATGAGTTTGCTGTGGTGGTACCAAAGCCTAGAGACAAAACATTTGAATTAAAGAGTACTGGGAAAGTGGCGGAAATTGGAGATTGGTAATCGGTGTTAGCTGTGGCGGAAATAATTGAACCATTAGCGTTTGCTTTAAGAAGTGTGTTTGAAAGAGAAGAGATTGCGAATGAGGTGGTGGTGGCGGAGGTACCGGTTGCGGAGGAGAAGGTAAAGGTGGAGAGGGTTGAAGATGCAGGAGCAAGAAAACCATTTAGGAATGCGAGAGTGGTAGAGGTTGCCTGTTCGTTTGTTGCAAGCTTAGTAAATGGCCATGCGAATGATGCAGTTCCATTGAGTGTTCCGTTAGTTAGATTGAGATTGGTGCCGATTGTTAATGGGACAATTGCTCCGTTTGGAGAAGCGTATGGAATTTGAGACGAGAGAGAAGTAATTGCAAAGTTTGTGGTGGTTCCTTGAGTTGAGGTGAAGTTTTGGAGGGTGGTGGAGCCAAGAGTTAAGAGTTGTCCTCCGATTTTTGCAAAGAGTGCACTTGGATCAAAGAAGAATTCCGAGGTGGTGGTAGAGTTTGAACCGATTGCAATAACGTCTGAATCATTCAAAGAATAATTAACGTATTGAGAAGTCTGAGAGGTGGTGGTGGCCCAAGTGGACGCTCCTCCTCCCCCGCCCGCTCCGCAGGCAGAACCTGCAACTGAAAGAAGGCCGTTGTTGTCTGTTTGTACACATCGAGTCCCTGTTCCTCCAAGATTTGAAATGGTGAGAGCACCAGACGTTAAGTTTCCTATTGAAGAACTGTTTGCACGAAGGTTAGTGGTTGATGCCAGATTCGAAACATAAAGATCGGTTGAGGTAGCAGAAGTGGTGGTGCCTGTATTTGAAGTAAATCTCTGAAGAGTAGTTGAACCCACCACGAAAAGATCTCCCACCCCGTTAAATGAAGAG
>CAYGCY010000008.1:0-13993 GCA_964348525.1 uncultured Candidatus Saccharibacteria bacterium | reverse complement strand
AAAGTTTGTGGTGGTTCCTTGAGTTGAGGTGAAGTTTTGGAGGGTGGTGGAGCCACTGCTAAATAACTGATTAAAAATTTTCGCAAAGGATGTGTTTGGATCAAAATATACAGGGGCTGACGTTGTGGCAAAATTACCGATTGTCACCACATCAGTATTGTTGTTTGGGTAATTTATATATTGTCCAGTTACTTGGGATGTTGTAGTAGACCAAGTTCCACTCCCACCACCACTTCCGCCAGTGCCACAAGCCCCGGCAGCAAAAGAAATGAGGCCGTTATTATCTGTTTGGAGACACCTAACTCCTGACCCCCCCAAACTGGAAATTGTCAAAATATAGGAGCTTAAATTCCCTATATTCGCCGTATTTGCTCTCAGATCCGTTGAGGAGGACAGCCCAGAGACATAAAGATTGGTTGTGGTTGCATTTGTACCAGTAGCGTTTTGGAATGTGAAGTTTTGGAGGGTTGTAGAACCTAGTGCTAAAAGACTTGTAAGTTGGCCCGTGGTACCAAATAAATTTGTAAACGTCCCACTTGTGGAAAATAAATTCGTAGTTGTGGCATTTGTTCCTGTTGCATTTTGGAACGTAAAGTTTTGAAGAGTTGTAGAACTAGTAGTTAAGATACCTCCCAGATTATTTATTGAAAACAAGGATGTTCCTAGATTACTTTTTACATCTAAAAGATTCGCAACTTGTCCAGAACCTCCTCTTACAAGAATAGGTGTAGCTGTTGTAGTTGTCGCTTCCACGGTTAAAACTGTATTATCTGCGACCGTAGTTGTTCCGATAGCAGATTGACCCGTGCCCGATACTGCCCCTGAGATTTGGGCAAAAGCTATTGACGTGATTGATTGTCTAGGAGAAAGAGTTTGGTATACACCACCAGAAGTTGTTGCAACTTCAATCTGCAAATAAATATTTGAATTATTAAAAGAATAATCAAGAGTGTCAGGATACCCATTCGCCGTGTCTCCAATATTTACATTGAAAACTCCCTGCTTAACTGTAGTCCCCACCACTCCCGGAGAAGAGGCCGGCCATACTTTCGATCCCGCCCCTACAGTTTGGTTATCCCAAATTGAAAATTTAAAATAATAAGTGGTGCCAGACGCTCCTCCTAACAAATTTCCAGAAGAATCTGTAAGTCGCCCTTGGTATCCAATTATTGACGGCACCCCAGCCGCATTGACTACAGTAAAACTAAATGCTGTTGCTACAACAAACAAGACACTTGCAAACAACAAGCTTGAGGCTACTATTTTTAAAAAAAATGTTTTAAAAAAACTCATTTACCGATTTCTTGTCTCAGACAGAAATACGGCCCACCACCAATTTGTCTGTTAAACCAATTATATACAGAAAAGCTTTAAATAAAGCCGTTTTTTAATTTAGGTGTGGAGAAAATTACTTCTTCATCCACTCTTTACTTTGTCTAACTAGAAGGTCAGCTTTTCTATCTGGTTCAAGCATAATTTCTTCAACAAATTTTTCCATCCTTACACCTTGAGACCCCTTAACAAAGATTAAATCGCCAGAACTAAGCATATTTTGAACCTCTTTACCTGCTTCTTGTGAATTTTCATACTGGAAAATATTTTTTTCAGACATTCCCGCGTTCATTGCCCCTTCGGCAAAGCCCCTAGCACGTACCCCTACAGTAATTAAAATATCGCCAACATTAGCCACTTTTTCACCTATTTTCTTGTGCTCCTCTGTAGAAAAAATGCCCAATTCAAGCATATCTCCAAGCACTATTATTTTTCTGCCAGAAATTTTTAAATTAGCCATTGTTGTTAGCCCCTCCTCAACCGCCACTGGGGAAGAATTATAAGAATCATCAATTATCAATGTTTGCTTTATTCCTTTTATCAAATTCATCCTACCTAATGGATTAATAAACATTGATAAACCTTTTGCAACATCATCAATATTCAAGTTTAAATATTTTGCTATTGCTAAAGAAGCCCCCAAGTTTAAAGCCACATGGTTCCCTATCACATTATCAATGTTTATCAATATTTTTTGATCCTTTATATTTAAATTAAAATTAATACCAGAGGGAAATACTAGATTGTCTGTTTTTGAGTAAACGGTTGTTATATCAGTAATTGTAACGTCTGAGTTTAAATCGGCCCCATATGTGATGGTTGGGACATTGAGCTCTTTTACTAACCTTTCTAGTGTTTCGTCGTCAGAATTAACTACCACTACTCCGTCCTTTGCCAATGATCGAGCTAAAAATAATTTCTCTTTAGATATTTCTTCAACAGATGAAAAATACTCTATGTGAACTGGGATATTTGGCAATCTAGTAATGACTGCAATGTTTGGGGTTAACCATTTTGAAATATTTTCTATATCTCCAGGTCTATCAGCGCCAACTTCAAGCACTAACCATTCAGGATAATCATTTTTAAACAAAACCAATTTAAGTCCAACAAAAATATTTTCAATCCACAAAAACGGATTCGACCAAGCATTTTTACACCCGAGAATTGTTAGTGGTACTCCTATTTCGCTATTAAAACTTTTTTCACTTTTTCTTGTTTTTTTGTATTTATAGATAGCTGTATAAATAGCATCTTTTGTGGTCGTCTTTCCAACGCTCCCAGTAACAGCAATTATTTTGGGTTGATATTTTTTTAATACGGCAATCGATAATTTAGTAAGAACGAGCACTACTATCTGTTTCAGAAATTGTTTTGTTATATCTTTCATATACCTCTATCTGTCTGGTGAAATTTCGTAATAGTTTATCAGAAATTTAACCGTATCACTAAATGGGTGGGTCAAGGTTTCAGAGGCATATTTTACGTTTTTAGGGTACATATTAAAAAGAAAAATTATAAATTTGGGATCTGAGGCTGGGAAATAACCAAAAAATGAGTGCAAAAATTGATGTTCATCGTATACCCCTCCCCTTACCACCTGAGCCGTCCCTGTTTTTGCCGCAATACTATAATTGGGAATCTTAATAGCCCCGCCCAATAATGCATTGTCTACTACTTTTACCAACATTCTGCTAATAGTTTCTGATGTCTCTTTTTTTAGTACTTGCACACTCGGATTAGGGACCATAACTTTGGAGCCCCCTATTTTGTAATTTATTTGCTTCACTAAATGCGGATTTGGCAAAAAACCTCCATTACCAAGGGATGAGAGTGCTCTTATGGTCTCTATAGGAGTCATGGCTATACCTTGTCCGAAGGCAGCGGTTGCATAATCCACCTCCGTAGAACTATCAAGGTTATCTATTAGTCCGTGGGCTTCGTTTGGCAAGTCTATGCCTGTTTCTTGGCCCACAGAATAAGCTTTCATGTATTTAGCGAAATTAGCTCTACCCATCTTTTGCATGGCAAAAACCACCCCTGTATTTAGAGACTGATTGAGAACCTCCTGCATAGAGACCACCCCTCTGCTTTTCAAATCATAATTTGATATTCTTTTGCCATTTATTGTAATAGTACCCGCATCAAAATAAGTAGTATCAGGAGTTATGGCTCCGCTATCAAGCGCAGCCGCTATTGTTAGAGGCTTTATTATAGAGCCCATTTCATAAACCCCTTCTACCAATTTATTTTGAAAAATATCAACCGATTTTTCTTTTTGGAGATTATTGGGGTCATATTTAGGAGCCAAAGCAAGGGCATAGATTTCTCCAGTAGTAGGATTCATGATTATCCCCCCAGCATAATCAGAACTCCAAGTAGAAATAATTTCTTCAAGTTTCTTTTCCAAAAATTTTTGTACTGATGGCTCAATGGTTGTTATCAAATCTCCTTGCAAATGTTCATCAGTAGAAAATACTTTTTTAAATCCACTAAATACTTCTACAAAAAAATTCGCATACGCACTGTCCGCATTTCTTCCCAAAACGTCTTCATAAAAATGCTCAAGTCCATATCTACCATTTATTTTGTTATCCTCGTCATATCCAACAAATCCGATAGAGTGCGTCGCCAACACATTGCCTGGGTAAAATCTCCATCTTTCTTGAGAAAGATGGACTCCTGATATTTTTAAAGCCTCTATTTTGTCAGCAGTAGCTTTATCTATTTTTGAAGCCAACCTTTCTTCTGGGTCTCCCTTTTTGTTAGCCTTCTTAATAAAATCTTCTTTATTTATTGGGTAAATTTCATTTAATTGTATAAAAGATTTCTCCACATCATCAATATCATCTGGATGCACAGACAAAATAAAACCTGTTTTAAGAGAGGCAGCTGGGACAAGTTCCCCGTTTTTATTGCTAAAAAAAATATTTCCTCTGTCGTAATAATCGTAAGTAGACCTAATGTATTGTCTATCTGCTTGATTTTTGAAATCTTCTCCTTGAACTATCTGCACAAAATATAATCTAGATATAAGGAAAAGCCCCATTACAAAAATAAGAAGGGAGAAAAGTCTTATTCTTCCTGTGTATTGAACCATTGTATCTATCTAAAATCGTTACCTCTTATTGCCAAAGCTGTTGCGCCCGAATTTCTAGAAACATAGTTAATTTTGGAAACCGTTTCTAAACCAGCCGTAGCTAGGCTATCGGCAGACAGATTGTTCTTCATACTTATATATGTAAATTCTAGATCCCCCACAGTAGAAGACAGTCTGCTTATTTCTCTCTCAGTATGAGCTCTTAGGGCGGTATTTCTGACCAGAGAAAACGTGCTCAATATATACAGTGCAATAAAAGCAATGCCAAAAATCCCAAGCAAATGCGGAGTATATCTATATCTTTGTATTAATGTAATCGCTTTCATTTTTATAAAAACTCACAAACTCTCAATTTCGCACTTCTCGACCTTCTATTGCTTTTGATCTCTCCATAAACGGGCATTTCCGCCTTTTTGTTGACTCGTACAGCTAACCCTTCGTCTTCCCAACCCTTAAACATCCTTTTCACTATTCTGTCCTCTAGGCTATGGAATGAGATTACCGCCAATCTAGTACCTTTTACTGCAAGGTGTTTAAAATCTGCCAGAAATTTCTCGAGTGCCCCAAGCTCATCATTTGTCCAAATTCTTAACGCCTGAAAAACTTTCGTGGCGGGATGAATTTTTTTGTGATGATACCAAGAAGGAGTTGCCTTTTTTATTACCTCAACCAATTCCCAAGTGGTAGTAATAGCGTTAGTTTTCCTGTCTTCACAAATAGCCCTTGCTATTTGTTTGGAAAACTTTTCTTCACCATAACTAGACAAAATCTCTTCTATCTTGTTTTCGCTTGCTGTGTTTATTAGGTCTCTTGCGGAAATTTCATCGTCTGGAGAAAGCGTCATAAGAAGTGGTTCATTTCTTAAGAATGAGAAACCCCTTCCCGATTCATCCATCTGGTCACTTGAGAAACCAAGGTCGAGTAATGCGCGGTCTATCTTTTCTATGCCCAAAGATTCAAGTATGTCTTTAGCATTTCTAAAGTCTCCATTTATGAGCCTACATTCCACCTGAAGACTTTCAGAAAAAGTTTTTATTTCTTGTCCGGAATTTGTAATAGCGTTTTTATCTTTATCAATTGCTATATATCTACCGTTTGGGGCAATGGCTTTCACTATTTCCATTCCATGCCCACCGCCACCAAAAGTACCGTCCAGAAAAACATTTCCTGCTTTTAGACCTAACAACTCTAGTGTTTGATGTAAAAGAACTGGTTTGTGAACTGTCATACGAATTAGAGAGTGCCCAGATTGCCTAATTTTTCAGCTAATGCGTCTGCTTTACTCAAAGCTTTTTGTTTATGCACTTGCCACTCTTTTTCATTCCACAATTCAACTCTGTCATGGATTCCAACAAAAACTACTTTTGACCGAAGTGCAGCATGATCACACAAATATTCCGGTAAAAGTATTCTTCCTGCTGAATCCACATCTATCTCCCCCGCCCCTCCAAACATAGCGCGCGTAAACTGTCTGTTGTCTGAATGGCCTACGCCCAAGTTTGCGAGCTTAGAAGATAAATTTTTCCAAGCTTCTATAGGGAAGAGCCACAAACACTTATCCAAACCATAAGTAACGACAATTTTTTTTCCGATTTCTCTTCGGAATTTTGATGGCAGCGAAATTCTTTTTTTGTCGTCTAGTGCGTGTGTAAATTCTCCTATAAGCATGGTCTTGTTTTTATAAATCTCGGATTGCCGAGACACAATTTGCGGGCTTCCCACTTCATCCCACTCCTATTATATTAACACCCACTTTGTCCCACCGTTATCCACTCTTATCCACACATACTAAAAACCCCGCTCTAGGGCGGGGTTTTTAGTATGTGTCTATTCTTTACCTTTAGGCCTTAGGGTCGGAAAAAGTATGATTTCCCTTATATTTTTGACATCACACAAAATCATGGCCAGTCTATCTATTCCTATACCAATACCACCATTGGGAGGCATACCGTACTCCATGGCTTCAAGATATTCTTGGTCTGAAGGAGAGATTTCGTGCTCGCCCTCCGCTTTCTTTTTGTCTTCTGCCAAGTATCTCTCTTTTTGGTCTTCTGAATCATTCAATTCTGAAAAAGCATTTACTATTTCAGCACCACCTATAACAAGCTGAAACCTATCTATAAGGGCGGGGTCCTCCTCTTTTCTTTTGGCGAATGGGTTCATCGCTACAGGATAATCTGTGATAAATGTGGGCTGCATAAGTTTTGGCCTAGCAGTTTTTTTGTAAATAGTATCGAGTATTTTTTCCAAAGACTCTTGGGGGGCAACATCACACCCAAGTCGAAGTGCAATGTTTTTGGCTTCATCTCTGTTTAATTTATCAGGAGAAGGAATAAGCGCATAAGTCTTTAACATTTCATAAAAAGTGATTCGGGAAAATTTCTTTTTGAAGTCAATAGTACCCCCATCATAAGAAATTGCTGTTTTGCCTGAAACTTTTTTCACTACATCTTTCAAAAGCCTCTCTGTAAACTCCATGAGAGAAGAAGCATCTGCGTACGCCTCTTGTGATTCAAGCATTGTAAATTCCGGATTGTGGGTAACGTCTATTCCTTCATTTCTAAATCTTCTGCCCATCTCAAAAACTTTTGGCATACCACCAGCAACAAGCTCCTTCAGATATAGCTCTTGGGCCACGGGAAGGTAAAAATCTAAATCCAAAGCATTGTGGTGTGTGGTAAATGGTCTCGCAGTAGCGCCCCCAGCAAGAGGTTGGAGCATGGGCACCTCAACCTCAACAAATCCCTCCTTGAGATAAAATTGACGAATCTCTTCTACCATCTTGGCCCTTTTTAAGAAGCGCTCCTTCACCTCGCTGTTCATTAAAGTATCAAGGTATCTATGTCTAAATCTTTCTTCGACGTCTTGAAGCCCGTGCCACTTTTCTGGCAATTGTCTCAAGCTTTTACAGAGCATTGCCCATCCATTTACCTGAAGAGTTTTCTCGTTTCTTTTTGTCAAAAAAAGTTTCCCAGAAATTTCTACGAAATCTCCTATATCCACCGTGTCAGCGAACAAATCGAAGTCTTCATCCGTAATGCCCCTAGCTTCTCCTTTTTTTAACATTCCCTGAAAACGCGCCGTGCCGTCATCTATATGGAAAAAAATTATCTTCCCCTGCGGTCTTAAAGACATAACACGCCCCGCCAAATAAAGTGGCTTGCTACGTTTTAAAAGTTTATTAAAAGATTCTGATACCTCAGATAAATCTAGATCTTTTTTAGTAGAGACCGGAAATGGATTCAGTCCTTTGGACCTGTAAATCTGTAGCTTTTTCTCTCTTTCCTGTCTAATCTCTTCGAATGATGCCATTGTAATAGCTTACTTGCCCATACCTCGCTTTGCAATATCCTAAAAAGATTCAAATGTTTGTTAGTAGGATGAGATTCATCTCCCCCGTGATGAGGTGTTTTTTGTTTACACAAAGCGGAAGTACCTCGTTAGGAGCGCGGTATATCTCTCCGTGACGAGGTACTTCCGCTTTGTGTTCCTTTTTTTATATAAAAATCAGGAACCACTCGTCTAGGAGCACGGTGTATCTCTTCGTAATGAGGTATTCCCAAGCTTGATATGTCTTTTATTCGATAGAGAGGATTTCAAACACCATTTCTCCAGAAGGAGTTTTGAACGAGAACTCTTCCCCTTTCTTCTTGCCCATTGCAGCACTCCCCATTGGAGATTTGATAGATATTTTTCCTGCGCTAGGGTCGGATTCTTCCGGACTCACAAGAACAAATTCTCTCTTCTCCCCTCCTTGGGTTTTTCTCGCCTTTATTTTAGATCCTACAGTAACTACGCCAGAGTGACGCCCCTCTATCACTACTGCTGTTTTTATTATGTGTTCAAGTTTGGCAATTCTATCCTCTATGGTTGCCTGTTCCCCTCGTGCCTCGTGATATTCAGCGTTCTCAGATAGATCGCCCAAGGCTTTAGCATATTCTAGGGCCTCTGCTATTTCCTTCCTTTTAACATGGGTAAGCCCTTGGAGCTCTTTCTTAAATTCAGCTAATTTTTCAGCCGTCAAATATGTTGCTTCTTCATGCATAATCGAACCATTATAGAGGCAGGTATCTCTGTGTCAACAAGCTAATTTCCGGATAAGAATTCCCTTATTTATAGCCCTAGAACTTACCTCAAAAATTTGGGTAAAGATAATTTCAGTTTTGGCAAGGCGGTAATCTTGTCTTCTCCAGAGAAAGCTATAAGAACAAGAAAAGCAGAAATAAATATTAGGTGGTTATCGATTATAAATGAGTGTGCGTCTGGGTGCGGAAATGGAAGCACAAGATAATAGAGAGCCATAAGCATTATTCCGCAAATAGATGCAAATCTGTTTCCAATACCCAAAATTAAGGCTACTCCTACCAAGGTCAACCCCCACTCATTCAATAAATTTGTCACACCTATCATTTCAGCACTCCCAAAAAACTGATAAATAAATTTCAAATTATTGGCGCTGCCAATATACCCTACTGCCGACCAAGCTGGATCTATTATTTTTGTAAAACCTGCGTAAAAAAAATACCAACCGATTGCCAATCGCAAAATGAAAAGTGAATTTGTTTTATTTATCATGGTGGTCTTATTCTAATTCAAATATTCTGGGGTGTATATACTCATCCACTCAAGTAATCTTCTCATTGCATAGGTGGAACCCACAGTATTTGATCTCGAACCTTTTTCCATTGCTATGGCAAAAGCATATTTAGGTTTGTCATACGGGAAAAAACCAATAACCCACGAATTAACAGATTCTTTTGTAACACCGAGCTCTGCTGTACCAGTTTTGGCAGCCACTTTTACATTAGGAAGTAACAAGCCTATGGCGGTTCCTTCGAGAACTCCTTTCCTCATGCCTTCTTTAACAATCTCAAAATTTTCTTGTGCAATGGGCAAAGTTTCTCTGGTGTCTTTGTAGAATTTTTTACCCACCTGACTCATTTTATTCTCAAGTTGTGCGTTTTCCTTGCTTTGTTTCAAGATGGTTGGAGTTTGCAGGATTCCTCCATTAGCGATAGTGGCAACTGCCCTAACTGCCTGAATAGGTGTTACTAAATAACCATACTGGCCTATAGAACTGTTGTAAGTATCTCCCAATCTCCATGTAGGGTCGTTTGGAAAAGTTTCCGACTTCCATTTGGGACTCGGCACATTGCCTTCCTCTTCTCCATCTATTTCTATATTTGTTTTTTCACCAAAACCAAACATAGTCATATATTTTTCAATATTCCCTATTCCCAAACCTCTTTGATTTTCATAACCGGCACCTATAGTAAAAAAATAAACGTTGGAAGAAACTGCAATGGCCCGCCTCATATCTACCATGCCGTGAACTTTCCAGTCTTTAAAAATAGTTGGTTTGTTTTTATCGTACGGATTGGGAACCGTTATTTGACCATTGGCAAAAAATTGTTTATTTGGGTCTACTATTTTCTCTTCAAGCGCCCCAATAGCAAGATACGGTTTTACAATAGATCCGGGTATATAAAGGCCCTGCACTGCTCTATCTAAAAATGGATTCTTTTTGTCCGCCAAAAAAGCATTGATTGCTTTTGCGTCCACGCCATCAGTCATTGTTTGGGAGTCATATTTTGGATAAGACGAAAGGGCCAATATTTCTCCAGTATTTACGTCCATAATGACCCCCGCTCCTCCCGTGTAGCCTCTTTCGTTGGCTAAATTTTTTAATTCATCATAAAGTCTAGCTGTCACTTTGCCGTCTATTGAAAGAGTGATATTTACCCCATCACGTGGATTTACTACATTGCTCTCAGAAACAACGTTTCCTGCCACATCTTTTTCTCTTATCAGAGTGCCGTTCCTGCCAACTAAAACATCATCAAAGTATTCTTCTGCTCCATCTCTCCCAATAGTTTCCGCATCATAAAGTACTCCCTTGCTATCAACTTTTGGATAACTAACATACCCCAGTATGTTTGAAAGACCTGTCGAATTGTAATATTTTCTCTTGCTCCAACTGGGGGCGTCACCAGATTCATTGGATGGCTCATTCGTTGCTAATAATTCACCGTTTCTATCAAAAATAATTCCTCTATTGGCAAATACAACGGTCTTTTGCAAGGAATTAGTGGAGCTACGTTTTGCGAAATAAAAGCCTTGCACATATTGAAGATCAAATATTTGCCACAAAGCTACAAGAGAAAGTATGCAAAAAATAGAAAACAAGAAAATGTAGGACGACCTCTCCAGAGGCAAAATTATATGCCCCTCCATTTTGTCACGGTCCGATTCTATTAAATTGGAGGTGTCAGATAAAAACAAATCGGGATCTATTTCGTAACCTCTTTTTTTTCTAAAATTTAATAGATTTCTAATATTTTTGCTTCTCAATGCCATTATATTAAATATTATAGATTGATCGAAAATCGAAACGTGCCTTATCTCTCAAGAAAAGCCCCAAAACACAGAATACTGCAAAGACAAAAGTGAAAATGCCCCACCCAAAACTTCCTACTGTTATAAAAATATATTCGATAGGAGACTCTATAAGCAACGCAACAAGAATAAGTAGCACTGCTGTTATTTGCCAAGGAGCAAAAAAACTTGCGAGCATTATGCCCACAAACAATGCAAATCTTGTCAGAATAATTTTTATCATCTTGTTTGTTCTCTAGACTCTACAAAAACCCAAGTAATAGTTTTGGGGTCAAAAAAACCTTGGGCAAAAACAGATTTAAAAGAATCCTCTTCATCAGATTTTACCTCTACCACAACTGCGATGGGTCTTTCTCTAAGGCCTGGATAGACAAAAATATCTCCTTTTTGAATATCAAAATCTCTTGGAACCTGCACAGTAAAGGAACCGTTGCCTTGCCCAAGAAGAGACAGCACTGCACTTTTTTTAAAAACTTCAGCTTCTACAGACGTGCCTGGAGAAGAAAAAAACTTCGCCTTAGAGGTAAAGTTTGTTGAAGAAAGAACTGTCCCTATTAGGTTGCCCTTGTCGTCATAGACCTGAGAACCTGTACCCACTCCATTTTCAACCCCCGTATCAAGAACCACTTCATCAAAAGGAGCCTGTGGAGGTTTAACGAGCACTCTGCTTAAAACAACTTTTTCACTTGGCTTTCTTCCGAGCATTGCTTTGAGATCGCTATTTTCTTTTATTAATACTTCAAGTTCTGCATCTTTTGCTAAACCAGAAAAATTTTCTGGTTTTATATCTTTCCACGGGTAAAAAGTGGCTTCGAAGGAATTTATTATTATTCCTCTAACAAACCACGCCACATTGGAGTATGAAGCCATAAGCGGGTCTCTCACGGCTCTAATTCCAGAACACAGAGCTAGTACAATAAGCACAATCAAAAGACCCATTTGACCCTTGTTTGGCTTTATGGATTTACGAGATGGGTGATATTTCGTCTTCATTGGCTATAAGTATATCTTCCCAATAAGGGATATCTTCGAGTATGGCAGCAGTACCACGTACAACCGCTAAAAGTGGGTCAGGAGGCACATGAACAGGTATCTTGAGCTCATGCTCAAAAAGCTCTGGTAGTCCTCTAAAAAGCGCTCCTCCTCCCGAAATGTGGACTCCTCTGTGCATCACATCAGACAAAATTTCGGGGGGTGTGGTTTCTAGTACTTCACGGGCCCCCTCTATTATCATCCCGATAGAAGCACCTATCGCCTCTCTTATATCAGAATCTGTAACGGCAACTTCACGAGGCAAGCCGGTTACCAAGTCCCTCCCCCTAACGACAGCCTCCGCCCCCTCGTCATCAAGCATTACAGAACCGATGGCCATTTTTATTTCTTCTGCTGATTTATTTCCTATCAGAACTTTAAATTCATTTCTTATGTAAGAGACTATATTTTCATTGAAGGTGTCTCCAGCTATTCGAATATTTTTTGCGCGTACAATTCCAGACAGAGAAATTACAGCAACATCTGCGGTACCTCCACCTATATCTATAATCATATTCCCCACAGGGTCTTTAACAGGAAGCCTCATACCTATAGCGGCGGCCATGGGCTCTTCTACAATATGAACCTCGGATGCTCCCGCATTATGGGTGGCATCTCTTACGGCTCGTATTTCTACATTTGTAATACCTGATGGCACCCCAACAACAACCCTAGGACCTAGCAACTTTTTATTCCCAGCCTGCGCATTAGACAGTAAGTAAGAAATCATTTCTTCTGTCACTTCGAAATCAGATATAACACCGTCTACAATAGGCTTAACGGCTGTTATGTGAGTGGGAGTTCTGCCGAGCATGTCGCGTGCCTCTCTTCCTATTGCAACTACAGAACCTGTTTTTTGATTTACAGCAACAACAGAAGGTTCGTTTATGACTACCCCCTTCCCTTTCACAAAAACCACAGTATTTGCAGTGCCTAAATCAATACCAATGTCATTTGATAGTTTTCGCCTAACCCGTTCTTTAAAACTGGTTTCTTTTTTTTCTGCCATTTTCAATAATAAAGCCTAGAGCCTTTTTAAGAGCTCATTCGCAGAGACATTCTCTGTTTTACCGGTCTTTCTGTCAACCAGTTCATACAAGGAAGTTTTATTTGACCTTTCACTCACAATGATGCGCGATGTTATCCCTAAAAGATCACTTTCAGCAAACTTTTCACCAGCCCTTAAATCACGGTCATCATAAAGGACATCAATGCCTTTAGAAACAAGCTCTTTGTATAGCAAATCAGCCTCCTTTTTTATTTCTTCATTTTCTGAAGATACATAAACCAAATGAACATCAAAGGGAGAAATTTCACGAGGCCACACTATACCTTTTTCGTCAGACAAAAGCTCAACGATTGTGCCCATAAGACGACCCAAACCTATTCCATAAGAGCCCATAAACACTGCGCTACTTTCTCCTTTTTCATTCTTATATTTCAAATCAAATGGTTCTGAAAATTTGGTTCCAAGAGTAAAAATATTTCCAACTTCAATCGCCTTTCTTTCAACAAAGTCCCCCGAAAGATTTAAATCCTTCTTCAAATCATCTGTAAAAATTTCCTTATTGATGGCCGCGTGATTTGGGTCCATTTGAAGACCTTTCCCTTCATCATCTTTGTTTATATAGATAGTGTCTTCTCCTGTATCACAAATAGTTTGAAATTCGTGAGAAAACTTCGAAAAAGTTCCGCCAGATGCATATGTCACATATGTTTTATCTCCTATGCCAGCACGATTAAAAATCTTTTTATAGGCTTCTGTTGCCTCAACATAAAATTTGTTATGCTCATTTTCATCTCTAGAAAACGAATACAGAGCTTTCCAGTAAAACTCTCTACCTCTCATAATCCCAGACTTGCTTCTTGCTTCATTTCTAAAAATTTCTTTGAAATCGTATGGGTATGCGGGTAAATCTTTGTATGAAGATACGTACTGTTTTAAAATATTTGAGTATGCTTCTTCATTGGTAAATGAAAGCCCAACCTCTCCCCCATTTTTTAGCTTGGTTTTAAACCAGTTGTCTACCACATTGTCGTCCCATCTATTTGTTTTTTCCCAAACTTCTTTGTTTTGAAGAACAGAGGTTTTCATTTCTATACCTCCAATAGCATTCATTTCTTCCCTTATAA
>CAYGCY010000007.1:0-33192 GCA_964348525.1 uncultured Candidatus Saccharibacteria bacterium | reverse complement strand
TTAGCACTAGAGTTTGTGGAACTCTCAGTCTGGGTTCAAATCCCAGTAGGCACCCTAGAGGTTCGAATCCTGTCAGGGGGTATAATTTTCAAATGCAAACTTTAGAAAATTTAATTGAAACCTTGAGAAAGCAAGACAATGTAGATGCGGTTCTTCTTGTTGGGTCAAAGGCTTCAGGAGAAGAAACAGAATATAGCGACATTGATTTGGCTGTAGTTTTTAAAGAAAACACAGAAAAGTTATTTTCACTTTTTCAGTTTATAGACAACAGGCCAGCAGATATCTTTTTTTATGACACGAGCTCTTTGCAAAAGATTCTTAATGACGAAGCGATACCAGCAAATACCATGGATGGGGTTTTGGTTGGGTGGCTTAAAACTGGGAATATTGAATTTGATAAATCTGGAGTTTTAACTTCTTTGAAAAACAAATCAGAAGAGTTAAAAAATAAACTTGAGGTACCAGACACAGAAATTGCTAAATGGGATTCAATAATCAACATTTCATACATAACGAATAAAAGATATTTTGAATCAAAAAATCCTGAATACCATGAGGTGTTGGAAATAAAACTTCTTCAGGATTTATACAATGTTTTTATGGGTTATTTTGAGTTTAGAAACATACCGTGGACAGGAGAAAAACAAATGCTTAGATATTTAAAAAATAACGATATTGAATTTTATAACTTGTATACATCTTGCATACAGACGCCTGTTATTAGCGACAAATTTGAAAAATATTCAAAATTGGTAAAGCTAGCTTTTGTTGATGGCTATGGTATTTGGGGGAACGATGTGGTTCAACCAACAATAAGGGGGGCTTTATCTACAGAAGAAAAACATAGGCTAGTTAACTATTGGGGCAGTCTAAGTAAGTAAAAGTTTCCTCGGCCGTAGCCTGTGGGCGAGGCTAAACCCATCCACATTTTTGAGCTGGTATACTTATGGAATATGAAAAAAAGATTACCCAAAATTAATGAAAATCAGCAGATTTCTATCAGACTTGAGCAGTTTGACGATATTTTTTCAGACTTCGACATAAGAGACTATTCTAAGCGCGCTTTGTCAGTAGACTTTCTTGATGAAATTAGGCGTGCCTCTATTGATAAAGATGAGTCCGGCGTCGAGCTTGTTTTGTATGTCCCAGAGAAAGAACGTGACGAGTTAAAGGAACAAAATATTAAAGAGCGACTAATGGCCCACTTCGAAAGGCATTACGGCCTAACCCTTAAGGAGAAGAGAAAGACTCTTAATCGAGGCTGGAGTATGGTATTTCTTGGTGTGATATCAATGCTTGGTGCGACACTTATTGTATCTGAGGGTCCGTCTTCAAACTTCTTTCTTTCATTTCTTCTTGTATTGCTAGAACCAGCTGCTTTGTTTTTGCTATGGGAAGGGATGGACCAAATTATCTTTAGTTCTAAGGAAATTGATCCAGAGCTTATGTTTTACAAAAAAATGGCAAGAACTCCGCACACAGTTGATTTTAAATCCTTTTAGGTTAAAGCGTCTTATGTAAATAATATTTGAGAAGGTTAATCGCTCTCTCAAATTATTTAATAAATCACCATGGTTCAAATACTTGAAGCCAAAACAATTAGAGACGAAGCGATGAGTCAGCTTAAAAAGCGGATTGAGGGTTTTTCTTTTAAACTAACGCTTGCGATTATTCAAATTGGAAAAAATGAAGAATCTGGCACATACATAAGACAAAAGAAAATGTTTGCTGAGAAAATCGGGGTAGTGGTGAAGCATTTAGAATTTAGTGCCGATGTTGCTCAAAATCAAATTATCAATGAAATAAATAATTTGAATGAAGACAAAAATGTACACGGCATTATTGTGCAACTTCCACTACCAAACAACTTAAATGAATATGAAATTATTGAGGCAATAGATCCACAAAAAGACATAGATGGCCTTACTTCTAAAAATTGGAAACTGTTAGGGGAAAATTCTCCGAAGGCTTTTGTACCCGCAACGGCACAGGGGATACTAAATTTACTTAATTATTACCACATTGATATAGCGGGTAAGCACGTTGTGATTATTGGGCGCTCAACGCTTGTCGGTAAATCAACGGCACTTTTAATGCTCAATAACAATGCCACCGTAACAATTGCTCATAGCAAGACAAAAAATCTACAGGAAATAACTAGACTGGCAGACATTTTAATTGTTGCCATTGGCAAACCTAGGCTCATTGATTCCTCTTATGTTCGGGAAGGGCAGATAATTATTGATATTGGTATTAACGTTGAAATGAATGGTGAACAAAAAAGAATTTTGTGTGGAGATGTAAATTTTGAAGAAGTTAAAGGGATTGTTTCTGCTATCTCACCAGTTCCTGGGGGGATTGGCCTTATGACCGTAGTTGCACTATTTGAAAATCTTATCGAGGCTTATCAGAAAACAACATAAAGCAGTGCTGGTCTGTCTACCGCCCAATTCACGCAGTTGACAGTATACCCCCTAGGGGTATACTTGAGGGATGAAAAAAGATTTAAAGAAAAGCGCAAAAAGACGGCTGTCTATTATTGCTGGGCAGGTAAGGGGTATTCAGGAAATGGTTGAGGAGGAAAAATATTGCGTAAACATAATTACTCAAATTGAGGCCGTCCGTGAAGCGTTGGGGGGAGTGGGGAACTTAATTTTGCAAAACCACCTTGAAACTCACGTGATGCATCAGGTAAAACACGGAGACGCCAATAAGGCCGCAGCAGAAATTTTGAAAGTTTACAAATTGAAATCCAAATAATATGCAAAACGAACGCTACCAAATAAAAGGAATGCACTGTGCTTCGTGCGCGAGCATTATTGAGAAAACATTTAAAAAATCTGAAGGAGTCCATTCAGCGGAAGTGAATTATGGTACAGAGTCGGCAAAAATTTCTTTTGATTCATCAAAAATCAGTCCAGAGAGTCTCTCTAAGAAAATTGAACCACTTGGTTATTCTCTAATTATGCCCACGGCAAGCTCTATGGGGATGTCTGAAGATGAGCACAGAGCGCACCTAGGCCTAAATCAATCAAAGCAGGAAAAGCTGGCGGAGATTAAAGATATGAAAGCCAAAGTAGTCTCTGCAATACCACTCGCAATTATTTCCGCCTTTGTTATGGCTTGGGATATTTTGGCGCAGTACGGAAAGGTTTCTGAAATGAGCAATACAACAGGTGAATTTTTCCATCATTTACTGCCAGTGATAGCGACATACACTCTTTTTGTAGTAGGGAAACCGTATCTTTTGGGATTTTTACGTTTCTTGCGTTATGGCAAGGCCAATATGGATACGCTAATTGGCATTGGCACCAGCACAGCATTTTTATATAGTTTCGCTGTTACAGCATTTGAAGATTTACTAAAGCCCTTTATAAATGTAAACCAAACTTATTATGATGTCACAATTGTCGTGATTACTTTTATAGCGCTTGGAAAATATTTAGAAGCACGCTCAAAAATAAAAACAGGTGACGCTATAGAAAAGCTGTTGAATTTACAAGCCAAGACGGCCTTAGTGGCACGAAACGGAATAGAAATAGAAATTTCTGTAAATGATGTCATCCATGGCGATTTAATTGTTGTAAAACCGGGGGTAAAAATTCCCGTGGATGGCGTAATTATAGAAGGTGCATCTTTTGTTGATGAATCAATGGTGACGGGTGAGCCGATGCCCGCTCAAAAAAATATTGGAGATAGTGTAGTGGCAGGAACAATTAATACAACGGGCTCATTTACGTTCAAGGCGACAAAAGTAGGCTCCGAAACTCTTTTGGCGCATATAATAAAAATGGTAGAGGAAGCGCAAGGGAGTCGCGCTCCGATTCAGGCCTTGGCAGATAAGATTTCAGAGGTTTTTGTGCCAGTTGTGCTTGTTTTGGCGTTTCTAGCCTTGGGGGCGTGGCTTATTTTTGGCACGAGCGTTTTTGGTTTGTCACAAGCACTTTCATTGGGGCTTGTTTCTTTTGTGGGTATTTTGGTTATCGCTTGTCCATGTGCACTGGGCCTTGCTACACCTACTGCAATAATTGTGGGTGTAGGAAAGGGAGCAAAAGAAGGGATATTGGTAAAAGACGCTGCAACACTAGAGAAATTACACAAAGTAGACACTGTTGTGGTAGATAAGACAGGCACCATAACTATAGGGAAACCCACACTAATAGACATTCAAAATTTTTCAGAATTTCACGATAACGAAATAATTGCACTCCTTGCATCCCTTGAAAACAAATCGGAGCATCCAATTGCTCACGCAATCGTAAGTTTTGCAAAAGAGAAAAATCTAGACTTGAAAGAAATTACTGATTTTAAAAGTATTCAAGGAAAAGGCGTTGGGGCAAAAATCAACAATACCGAATATTTTGCTGGTAACGTAAAACTAATTAAAGACCTTAACTTGAATTTTGATGTCTCAAGCATTGAACAATTTACAGCACAGGGCAAAACACCAGTAATCCTTGCGACCAAAAAAGAAATTCTAGGGTTTGTTATGGTTGCCGATGAAATAAAAGCAGAATCAAAACAAGCAATTAAAGATTTACATAAACTGGGAATAAAAGTTGTGATGCTTACAGGAGATGACGAAAGGGCCGCAAGATATATCGCCGGTTTGGTTGGAATAGACGAAGTGGTAGCCCATGTATTACCACAAGACAAACTACAGAAAATTAAAAACTTACAAGAAGCTGGACAAATTGTTGCAATGGCGGGAGATGGAGTGAATGACGCCCCAGCTCTTGCCCAAGCAGATGTAGGCATTGCGATGGGTACGGGCACAGATGTTGCCATTGAGTCGGCTGGCATCACTCTTTTGGGAGGAGATATTTCAAAGTTGGTAAAAGCGATCAAGCTTTCGAAAATGACAATGCGCGGGATAAAACAAAATCTATTTTGGGCCTTTATCTACAATATTGTTGGTATTCCTCTTGCGTCAGGTATTTTCTATCCAGTTTTCGGGTGGCTTCTGAGCCCAGTGTTTGCGGGCCTTGCGATGGCATTTTCAAGTGTCTCTGTGGTCTCCAATTCATTGAGAATAAAAGCCAAAAAATTATAAACATATGAATACACCACAAAAATATTTGCTTCATGTCCACGGCATGCACTGTAAGGCCTGTGAACTACTGATTGAAAATGAATTAAAAAATTTTCCAGATGTTATAAGTGTGAAAGCAGATTTGAAAAGACGTTTCGTAGAGGTGGAGGGGAACTTTGGGGGAAGGACAATAGAGGAAGTCGCATCCCAATTAACTAGCATGGTACACGTTCACGGGTACACGGTTTCAGTAGAGAAAGCTATACACAATCCAAAGTGGAGTGATTTTAAATATGCGGTACCAATTTCTTTGGTTTTTATGGTGCTATTTGTGTTATTACAAAAACTTGGGATTGTGAATTTAGTGAATTCTGGCTCGGTAACATACGGTACGGCTTTTGTGGTTGGGGTTATTGCTTCACTTTCAACTTGTATGGCGGTGGTCGGGGGGCTTTTGCTTTCAATGTCTGCGACATTTGCAAAAGAAGGCGACAAGATTAAGCCCCAACTTATGTTCCATGGGGGGCGCATTATTTCCTTTTTTATTTTTGGAGGAGTGATTGGCGCACTGGGTTCTGCGTTTACCCTAAACACTCTTGCCACTTTTATTTTGGGTTTAGCTATAGGAATTGTAATGCTCATACTTGGTATTAATCTTTTAGATGTTTTTCACTTTGCCAAAAAACTTCAGCCTGGAATGCCGAAATTTATTTCAAGGCATGCTCACAACGTATCGAATCTAAACCACTCCCTCACGCCACTTCTTGTTGGCTTCGCAACATTCTTTTTGCCGTGTGGGTTCACTCAGTCAATGCAAATTTATACTCTCACAACAGGAAGTTTCATGAAAGGCGGACTCACAATGCTTGTATTTGCTCTTGGCACATTACCAGTCTTGGCGTTAATCAGTTTTAGTTCATTTAGTATCCAAAGTAATTCCAAGGCCGGTATTTTCTTTAAAACAGCCGGATTGGTGGTTATAATGTTTGCACTTTTCAATATTATTAACAGTCTAGTAGTAATTGGAATTTTCCCACCAGTTTTTAATTTTTAACTAAAGCATGAAAATCACGATAATTATCTCTAGTATTTTAATCGCGGGCGCCATAATAGGCGGAGTTTTTTTGATTATTAATAGAGATGAAAGCCTTGATAATAAAACCCCAAACGGAAGCAATGTTTCGATAATAGATGGAAAACAAATTATAGAAATTCGTGCGAGAGGAGGGTATCAACCAAGGATAAGCGTCGCCAAAGCCAATGTTCCTACTGTTGTAAGGTTTGTTACTAGCACCACTTTTGACTGCTCGTCTTTCGTTCGTTTTCCGAGTATGGGCATTGTGAAAACTCTCCCACCAACGGGTACTACTGACGTAGATATTGGAAGCCAAAACGCAAAAACCCTTCTAGGATCTTGTGGTATGGGCATGTATCCATTTCAAATAGACTTTAAAGACTCGCTATAAAAAGGCCAATTAGCTATATAGCCACCTCACAAACTCCTGATACACAAGCAAGTTCTTTCTTCACATCAAGTTCATCTGTTTTTTCGTAGGTGATTATTTTCGAGTAGTCTATGTGTTCAAGTCTTTTGGCCAATTCGATATATTTTTTCTCGTCTATCGCTTCATAAGGAGCAAGCTGGTAGACATGATTATCTCGGGGCAAGAAGGTAAGCCCGCCGATGATGTCCCAGTTTTTATATACCCAGTTGCCTACCTCTATCCACTCATCTTCTCCCACAGAAATAGTTACAGATGGATTGTGTTCTGTGTAATTTAATTTAACTATTTTCCAATGTTCTAGCTGGTCAATAGCAGTGAGATCATCTTTATAAGTATTAGTGCCGGGAGATTTTACGGGAAACTCAAGTACATAGGTGGTTGCATTTTCTGCAGATTGCCCAACTTCAGGGAAATAGGGCACTCCTTGGTCGCGCAACATTTTAAATAGTGAATCGGTGGCTGATATACGAATTCTTCTTATGTAGTATTTCGAGTGTCTTGGATGCATACCGGAAGAGAAATCAAATGTTTGAGAGGAATTGCCATCTGGTTTTACACAAGTAATGGCGGTAGATTCGCTTACTCCAAATCTTTTTGCGTAAATTTTATTTACTTTTATGCTTTCCTGTCTTAATTTTCTTAAAAATTCTGGTTTTCGAACAATGTCGTTGTCCCATTGGCCTGCGAGCCCCACTCCTAGCAGTCTTTCACGGTCGCAATTTTCTTTCCATTGCTTTGAAAGATATTCGAAATTGGTAAGAGTGGATTGGTAAGTTCCTATAATGGTAGCGATTCTCATTTTTTTGAGCAAAGACTGTTCGGTGTCTTCTGCTCTTGCAACCACATTGGTTAAATTACAAAACTGTTTTGGTTGCAAAATTATTTCTCCGCAAGGATTTGTGCCTATAGGGCCTACTATCGTGGTGCCAGCACTGTCAAAATACTCGTCGTACTCTTTAAGCACCGCGATTCTTCTCTCAGGCAGTGTCTTAGCAAGAGAGCCACGATTGAAAATTCCACGCTCCCCAGTTCCTGATTTCATAAGAGAAATCCACTCATCCATAAACTCTGTGTTCGATGGTTTTTGCAGGTAAACAGCTGAATTGTTTGAAAGCATTCTCTGGGGCTCGGTTGTATAAAATGCCCCCTTTTTTGCGTCTCTTATGTCGTTGTCATCCAAATCAGAGAGTGAAATAAGGGCGCTTCTCCTAACCCCTCCAGCAACCACGCATTCCCCAATCATGCAGGTGATGTCGTGTACATCTATATTGCGTAAGCGCTTACCTTGTCTTGCAAGCATTTTCCCTCGTGTAAATGACAGGAGGCGCATTAGCGGGTCCGGTCCGGAAGATTTGCCCCCCATAGTTTTTAGTCTAGCTCCGGCTGGTCGCAATTCTGAAAAATCAAAATCAATATCTTTTCCGCTTGACCAAGCATTCATTCCAACAACAAGAGCGTCCGCCCAGCCCTCTCTGCTATCCGGCACGGTGTGGGTTGGTAACTTTTTTCCGGTCTGGAGTAAGATCTGTGGAAATTTTTGTACGTTCTGACTTTCTACAGAAAAACCTACACCAGTACCGCACATTAATATGTACATAATTTCTGCAAGATCCTGAAAAGCAGATGGAGCAACAAAAGAACAGTTGTATGCACACACGTTTGTTTTTCTTGCAGCAGGACCAGCAAACTGCAGTAGTCTCATTGATGGAAGAGCGTCTTGTTTTAAAATTGCTTCTCGAACTTCTCTGTATTCAGAATCTTTTAATTTATTTCCAAGATTTTCTTTCATGAAAGCAACATATCGATCAACGGTTTCAATCCATGTTTCTCTTCTTCCTTCTTCTGCTATCCAGCGAGAATAAGTTCTGTAGTACACAAATTCGCCCAAAGAGTTTTTAAAATATTTTTTACTCTCTTCTGCCAACTTTTTTACTTTAGGAGGAACCCTTAATCCTTCTGCACGAAGTTTTGATCTCTTGTCGCGGTAAAGAATGTACGCTTTTGCAGTTTTTACATACTCGCTCAGTATCAATTCCTTCTCTACACTGTCCTGAATACCCTCGACAGTCGGAATAAAATTTTTATATTTTTTTGTAATTCTAAAAACATCTGCAAAAACTTTGTTCGCTACAATTTTTGCCTCGTTTAGAGAGCCCTCATGCGCCGCAAGCATTGCTTTGTTGATGGCATTGGTGATTTTGTCTATATCAAATTGAACAACTGACCCATCTCTCTTATAAATGTTCTGAACTTTTACTTCCGTTGCTTGCGCGCGCTTCTTTTTGGGCATGTTTTTAAATATCTAGTTAATTATTGGACTAGTATATAGACGGTAGACAGATGCTAGAAGTGGAAAAACCAAATTTTTTTACAATCAGTCATATTGTTCAAATTATGTCAACGGCCCATTTTGTAATTTCCCAAAAAGTTAGATACTAACTCGTGAAAAACCGCCTCCTTTTGGCCGTTCATGGTGTTTGGTAAAATTTGGCTTATTAAAAACGGTATACTGTGGTTATGAAAAAAGGATTTAAACAAAACATCGAGGCATTAACCCTCGAGAACACAAATTTTAGAAAGGTTGTTTATACTGCGGAGCACTGTCAATTGGTTTTGATGAATTTAAAACCAGGGGAGGAGATTGGGGTTGAGGTGCACACGGAAAATGATCAGTTTTTTCGTTTCGAAAAAGGAACAGGCAGAGTTCTTATAAACGAAACATCCTATGATGTTTCAGATAATGACGCGGTTATAGTTCCGGCAGGTTCCGAACACAATGTAATTAATATTTCTAGTAGTGAAGATTTAAAACTTTACACAATATATTCTCCTGCTCATCACAAAGACGCTGTGCTACGAGCTACAAAGGAAGAGGCCGAAGCTGATTCGCCAGAATTTGATGGCAATACGACAGAATAATTTATAATAAAGCTGTATGAAAAATATTATTGCAGTTGGAGTAATCATTGTAGTTGTTGTTGGAATATGGTTTTTGAAACCGTTCAAAACTTATGCGCCACAAAATACTGAAACTCCAAAAGAAATTACAAATTCTGAAACAGAAAAAATAAATTCTGAACCAATTATTGGCACAAATAAAAAACCTGAACTCCTGTCTAAACTTCAAGAGACTTGGAATCTATATCTACTTGCCGCAAAGGCACACAATGTAAATGAACTCAGTAAATATTCATACAGCCTCTCGTACAATTGTAGAAATTTAGAAACAAAAGAAAAAGAATGTTTTGCTTCTATGGATACAGTAGTGTCTGCGTTCAAAAATATACAAACCGATGACTTTATTATTTTGTGGTCCGACTCAAAACAAGCGGTACTTCTGACAGGCAGAAGGCCAGCAACATTTGAGGGCAATGAAGGTTTTTATCAACCAAGAATATTTTTTGGAGTAAAGGATGGTTCTTATAGGGTTTTTGCTGTATTTCCAGACTGGGGTGTTTTTGCAAACAAAGACAAGATAACACCAGAAAACATGGTAGCCTTTCTTGATAAAGCCTCTGCTGATACAGATAAAGACGGCCTTACAGACATGGAGGAAAACTGTGATGACGGCACCGGAGCGGGGGCTCTTACAAAGTGTAAAAAAACCGACCCCAATAACAACGACGAAAATAAAAATGGCTGGTGGGATGGATTAGAGCCATATTTGCCAGAATTTTCACCCATTCCACTTCAATAACAATGAAGGCTAATTACAAAAAACTAGCACTCGACCTTATTTATTTAGGCATTAGCTTTTGGGTGGCCTCGCTACTTTTTTCAAGTGGAGTGGCGAATGAATTTATTTTCAACCACACAAATGCTCTAGGCAGTTTTTTGGCGGGGGTATTTTTTACTTCAGCTTTTACAATAGCCCCAGCAGCTGCGATTTTAGGAGTTTTGGCCACGAAGATTAGTTTATTTGAAGTAGCATTTTTTGGTGCACTGGGCGCGGTAGTAGGGGACATGATCATATTCACTTTTGTAAGAGACAGGTTTGCTGATGACCTTATTCATTTGGTAGGACCAAACAAAAAGAAACTTATCCATCTAATACACATGAGGATGTTTAGATGGCTTACTCCATTTGTGGGAGCGCTCATCATCGCGTCCCCCTTACCAGATGAGCTTGGGCTGTTTTTGCTAGGGATTTCAAAAACCAAAACTAAAATTCTTATACCGGTGTCTTTTGTGATGAACTTTATAGGCATCTTGGCCGTAGCTGCTGTTGCTGGTGCAATAAAATAATTTTTTGAAGCTTAATAAAATCCAATCTAAATGACGAAAGGCTAGACAGGCGGTAAGATATAGACATGCCTTGGTATTTTTACGCTTTTCTTTCTGCCATTCTTCTGTCTATTTCATCTATTGTTGAGAAAAAAGTTTTACACAAGGTTCATTCCACCAGCTTCTCTACCTCTTTGGCTATATTAAATTTTGTTTTTACTCTGCCATTTGTGTTTTTTATTGATTTTGCAGGTATCACCAAATATTCTTTGTCTATAACTTTTATTGTAGCTCTACTCGCTGCGCTCTCTTTCCTTTTGGTCGCCAAAGCCTTAAGACATATGGATATATCTGTGGTTTCTCCGGTTCTTGCTTTGAATCCGGGGGCTTCAGCTACCGCTGCCTTTTTTATACTTGGGGAAAGTTTGTCCGCCCAAAATGTATGGGGAATCATTTTAATGATAATGGGATCCTACGTCCTTATCGCTTCGGTTCAAGATGGCATCAAAAAACCCATAAAACATTTTTTGTCTTCTAAATATACAGTCTTCCTTCTTTTGTCTATTGTGTTTTACGCCGTCACTTCCGCAATAGATAGATTTCTTGTAGCTGATCTTTCTATTGACCCGATGGCCTATCTGTTTTTTTCTCAACTATTCATTGCAACAATCTTCCTGACCATTTCCTCTGGGTGGAATAGCGGAGTACGCGGTGTGGCGGAGGCAATGAGGGTTGATGGGAGAGAAATAGTCCTCATTTCGATATGCACTGTTGCTTATAGATATTTTCAGTTGGTTGCTCTGCAAACTGCTTTTGTAGGGCTAGTCTCTGCCATAAAAAGGTCGTCCTCTCTTTTTTCAACCATTGTCGGGGGAGAGCTTTTTCATGAAGACAAGATATTGCCAAAAACAATAGCCTCGCTAATCATAATTTTTGGGTGTGTACTCGTGGTCTTGTAGGCGTAGTTGACTTTTTGGTATATTAGTGTAGAGTTGTATGTGGAGTGGTCAAATTTCTTGACCACCCGTTCACCAGTCACAAGGAGTGTGCTCCATGCAACAAAACCTCACTGCTGGCGTCCCCCAAGACTCTGCTCAGAGCTCGGGGAACCCCACACGCAAGCAGGAGGGCCGAAGCACGTCGTTGCCGGTAGACTACATCTTGATGTTGGGCGATGGGCGCGGTGTCAGACACGTGAACCGCCAGCCCGTCTGCAACGTCATCGTGGTCGCTGGCAGGCCGGTCGACAAGCCGGGCGCAATCTGGGGTCGTACCCCCAAGCGTTCCGAGAAGCTCGATTAGGCTAACGACTACAATTGAAGTTCAACTTTTAGACCGGCCCCGCACACGTGCGGGGCCGTACCATATATGAGTTAGGATATACAAACATGAATGATTTAATTACTAAAACACAAAAGGGATATTCTCTAGTAGATTCTGGGGACCAAGAAAAACTTGAGAGATTTGGAGATTTGTTAGTTATAAGACCAGAGACACAGGCCCTTTGGCCAAAGAAAAATGGAGATATATGGACAAAGGCAGGGGCTATTTTTTCAAAGGATGGGTGGTCTTTATCTAAAAGTGTGCCAAATAATTTGCCGTTTGAAATAAATAAAATAAAAACCCAATTAGTTCTTGGTAAAGGAAGAAATATAGGAGTATTTCCTGAGTATGCCGGCGAGTGGGAAATTTTCCAAAAGTTACTAGCAATAAAAAATAGCCAAAAATCCTCGTCCATAACTGGACCATGGCCAAGGGTTCTTAATCTCTTTGCATATACAGGAGTTTCTTCCACAGCGTGCGCTTTGGCAGGAGCCGAAGTGGTTCATGTGGACAGTTCTAGAACATCCAATGAAACTGCAAAAAAAACAGCAGAGGAAAATGGAGTAGACAAAAAAATAAGATTTATTACAGAAGACTCCCTTTCTTTTGCCAAAAGAGAGGTTAGACGAGGTAATAAGTATGACCTCATCGTTTTAGACCCGCCGGTATTTGGTCGTGGGCCGAAAGGTCAGGTATTTAAATTAGAAGACCAAATTCTGCCGATTGTGAATGAATTAAAACAGCTTCTCACGGATGATGCTTTAGGAATTTTTCTAAACGGATATGCCTCTGAATATTCTCCAGAGTCATATAGAAATATCCTAGAAACAGCGACAGGTATGGAGACAATTGCGGGTAACTTGTCTATAGAAGAAGAGGGCGGAAGGCTCAAGCTTACGGTAGGGAAATGGGCGTTTGCATTTAAAAACGAGGAAATAAAGGGTATAATTCTCGGACAAATTAAGAGCTAATAATTTTTTTATGAACAATCAAATAGAACATGGGTGGAAATACTGGGCAATTTTAGCTGTTGTTGTTTTCGTGGCTGTTTCTTTAGGAAACAATAAAAATGAATTCAATAGCACTAACACCATAGCGGTTCAGGGTACAGGAGAGGTGTATGCAATACAGGATACGGTGATGCTTTCATTTTCTGTCACAAAAACCGCAAGGGACGTGAAGGTGGCACAAAAAGATGTGGATGATGTTGTTTCTCAGATTGTAAAAGCAGTAAAAGACTTGGGGGTTGAAGATAAAAATATAAAGACTGTTTCGTATAGCGTGTATCCGCACTATGTGAACGAAGCATCGCCGTGTCCATACGGAGCTTATTGTCCCAGTGTTAGCAAGGCGGATGGCTTCGACGCTAGCCAAACAGTTGAGATAAAAATGCACGACCTAGACAAATCAGGAGAACTTATTTCGGAGATAGGCAGATTCAATCCGACCAATCTTTCAGGACTCCAGTTTGTGATAGAAGACGACAAAGCAGTATTAAGAGAAGCTCGTCAGAAAGCTATAGCTGACGCCAAAATGAAAGCAAAACAACTATCAAAAGATTTGGGAGTTCGCTTGGGCAAGATAGTTTCGTTTGATGAAGGTGGAAGAGGGTATCCAATGCCAGTTTATATGAAAGCGGAAGCTCTAGGTATGGGTGGGGCAGATTCATCAAGTGTCTCGTCTCTACCAACTGGCCAGAACAAAATCATCTCTAACGTGACAGTGGTTTATGAGATTAGGTAAAAGGCGCTCGTCATATTCTCCGGCGTTCACGCATAACCCCGGCCAGCGCCGGGGTTTGCTGTCTCTCAGTTTTTCAAAATCAAGAGTGCATTAGCGCAGATTGATTTACCATGCTGAAAAACTTCCGAGACGAACGGCGGAGAATAAGACTCGCTTTAAGTTTTAAATACAAAACGGCCTTGTAGAGCCGTTTTTTGCTACTTTAAATAAGTGAAATTAAAAAGTACTTGACAAAAAACTATAGTATGCTACTATACACAATGTAGCTGGTGTTCGGGGAGTAAGCCAACAATTGCTCAAGCTCACGTTGAAGTTGGTGGTTCCAAAGCCGTTAAGGCACGGTCCCCGTGAAGCTTCCCGAGCATCAGCGAACATAGACAATTAACCGGAGGTTACTGTGACGAGTCACAGGCTTCACACGCCTCTCGGGTACTCGTAGAGGCTGATGGCCCCCCACCAACAAGTGCGGGGGCCATATTTTTATTTGACTTTTTGTTTCAAAAAGGTATATTAGTTAAGTCAGGCCCTCGGGGCTTTTTTTATTAAGCTAAACAAAATTACTATGGGATTAGGAAATTATGTAAAGGAAACAAGAGGTGAGTTGTCTCACGTTTCTTGGCCTACCAAAAAACAGGCTGTAGCTTTTACAGCTTTAGTCATAGGACTCTCAATTGCCCTATCCGTTTATTTAGGTGTAGCAGATTTTCTGTTGTCTCGCATTGTGAAACTGATTGTCTCTTAATTTTATTTTTTATTATTTACTTCTTATAAATTATGTCTAAACAAAAGATACAAGAGGGAAGAAACTGGTATGTCATTCATACCTATGCCGGTTATGAAAATGCAGTTATGCGAAACTTGAAACAGCGCATCGAGTCTCTTGGCATGGAAGATAAAATCTTTAATGTTGTTGTGCCTACAGAGAAAAAAATAAAAATAAAAGGAGGCAAAAGAGTAGAGGAAGAAGAAAAAATATATCCCGGCTACATTTTGGTAGACATGGTGGTGACCGACGACTCATGGTATGTGGTGAGAAACACCCCCAGAGTAACAGGCTTCGTGGGCTCTGGTGTGTATCCTGTACCTCTCGATAAAAAAGAATTGGACTCTTTGTTTGCCAGAATGAATGCAGATAAGGTAATACACAACGTTGATTTGGATATAGACGATGCCGTGCTTATTGTAGATGGTCCGTTTAAAGATTTGGAAGGCAAGGTAAAGGAAGTAGATCACGAGAGGGGTAAATTAAGGGTTTTGGTGTCTATGTTTGGTAGAGAGACGCCAGTAGAGTTAGACTTCTTGCAGGTTAAGAAAATATAAAGTAGTATCTCGAGACAACGCAATGGCTAAAAAAGTCACAAAAAAGCTAAAAGTAGTATTACCAGGAGGCAAAGCAACTCCAGCGCCACCAGTTGGCCCTATTTTGGGTCAGGCTGGTATAAACATTGGTGAATTCATCAAGCAGTTTAATGACGCTACTAGGGAAATGATGGGAGACACCATACCCGCTGAAATTTCAGTATATGAAGACAGAACATTTAGTTTTGTTCTAAAAACCCCTCCGGCATCAGCCCTTATTTTGAAAGTTTTGGGGAAAGAAAAGGGTGCTGGCAAAACTCCTAGCCAAAAAATAGGTACTCTTTCTGATAAACAACTTACAGAAATAGCCGAAAAGAAAATGGTTGATTTGAATGCAAATGATGTTTCTTCCGCTAAAAAAATCATAGCCGGAACAGCGAGGTCAATGGGGGTTGATGTGAAATAAAGGCTTTGATTGAAATCTATAACAACACAAAACGCCCTTCGGGGCGTTTTGTGTTATGGTTATTCTAGATATCAGAAAAGGAGGACACGTGCTAACCGTTCTTTTCTCAGGTTTTCCGAGAGAGACAGACCAGCGGTTCAATGATGTCTTTTGGGACATCATGAGTTTTGTGAAGGTGGTGATGGGACACAACACCAAGTATTTGCATAGCGAGCAAATGGCAGAATTGCTCAAAACGGCGGATGTCTTGGTGGTTTTCCCAGAATTTGCTGAGAACGTTGAAGCAGTAGAATTGGCGAGTAAAAAGGGTTTGCCTGTTGTCAGACTCCAATCCTCGCCAGTCAATCTAGTACTTGGGCACATTCAGCAAGAACTTTCCAAGATTGAATCTTCACTCGGAGAAAAAAAAGCGTAAGTTTGGCCATGGTGGTGCCAGCTTACGCTTTTTTTAACAGAACTATTCTGCAGACGAGATCAAACAGGTTGGTTGCCGGAGCTGTAAAGAGACATTCCAATCGCGGTTTGCTTAAGAGCTATTCTTCGGTAGGCCAAGCGGTTCGTCTAATTGAGTATTATCTTCGGAGAAGTAAGTTTGTATGAAATATGAAATAGGCCACACGCGACAGTCGTCGCGTGTGGCCTATGTGTTTCTTATTTCTTCATTACAATGTCGTGTTTGCCTCGTTTTACATCGAACGCCTCTGGCTCATCATCGAGATGAAGCGTTAGCCCCATTTCGCCGAAGAGTCGAGTGAGTTCGCTTGCCATCTCGCGCGCTCGGCGTCTCAACGTCGGGTGAACGAAACGTGTGTTACGAAGTTCTACTAGGTAGACGAGTGCGCGCAAGTCGCCAATGAGCGAGTTGGGCGTCAGGTATCCCATCGGAATGTAGTACTGCTGAAGTTCCGGCGGAAGTCTCAATTTTGCCAACTCAAACCGCTGACCCTCAATGAGTTCAAGAACTTCTCCTTGGATTTCTCTCGGCATCTCGTTCACGTACCACTGCTCAAAACCAAATCTTGTAGAGAGTAGTGGCATTCTCTGGACAATAGCCCTCTGTCGCTGAAGGTCTCGAAACGATCCGAAGTCCAAGAGAAAATCAAAACGAATGACACCACAGAATGCCATCTCTCTTGGCAGTTCGGCCTTGAATGGACGATTCTTGGTGTCGCCAAGTAGCGCTCTTGCCACGTTCATGTTAATGAGACTGGCATCTGACACGAACCCTGGATGTAGAGTGCCTCCCTCAAAAAGGTAGTTGTCCCACATCCAGTTTCTGTGATACCACTCAACCGTATCGTACCGCTTGGCAGAGAATGAGCTCGGAAATGCTTCTCTAAGCGCTTCCTCGATTTTCTCTGCGACGTCGCGGACCTCTTCAAGTGGGTGATGCCTCATCCACTCAATGTGGTCAGATGCTTGACGCAGATTGGTGTGCCAAGCGAGATTGGTCGATGCTCCGGCAGGGAGCAGACTGCGCACAACATCAAATGCGCGTGCCTTGATCGTTTTTTCGTAATCCTGCCGGTCATATTCCGGCTGGTACGGGAAGCGCGACCTGAAGTGTTCGATGATAATTGGCAAGTACTTCAAATACGCCTCACGCCATCGCTCCAAGATTCTCCTAGACAGAGGAACATCGATGACATCAATGAATCTCTGCTTAGCAAAATCAATGTAGCGAGTGGACGCCTCCTGACCACTGTAGCTGAACCAGTCTTGAACAGCCTTCGCCACCAGCATGGACACTCCCTCGATGAAAATCGTGGTTGTACCACAATCTCCAATCGACTTGTGTCCATAGCCGACATAAAAAGAGGCCATGAATTTCTTGGCGCCTTTTTTCGCGAGAATAGCAAGATGGTCCATAAGCCCACCCACGGAGCGCGAGTGAAGGGCCTGAAGCATCGCCTCTTCCTCCGGACCAATTACGGCGCCGGTGTTGAGCACGATGACTCGTCCTCCGTATTTCGTTTCTCGCACTACATGCTTGAGACGTTTTAGCATGAACTTCCAGAGCCAATCCTTGATTGCGGTAATCATTGTTAAAACCCCGTATGAAGAAATGTCAAAGGATCTAGATTCTGGAGCTTACTTTAGTCTTATTAATGAGTGCGTCAACCGTGTAAACTTTTTACTAGTAACACACCAATTTGTTAAAGGTAGCCATGTATTGTCTCGTGCCATGTACACATTGACCGTATTTAAATAAGGTTTAGTTTTGGTGAAAGATAAAGTTCTTACATAGGGGGAAGTATGCAAAGAGGACGGTTGGTAGTCGTTGATTCACCAGAAGGTGCGGGCAAAACAACGCTCCTCGCCAGTGTTCAAGACAGAATTCTCGAAAGCCCGTTATCTCAACAGGTAATCTTCACAAGAGAGCCTGGTGGTACAGAGCTGGCAGAGGAAATTCGAAGGGTGATGTTCGGGCCTTTGGGGAAAACAGCCAATGCGCAAACACTCCTTTCTCTTTTTTGGGCCGCAAGAGCGGACCACATTGAGAAGAAGATTTTGCCGGCCCTTATGGCTGGAGTTCATGTGATAAGCGACAGGTTTGATAGCGCAACCTTTGCTTATCAGATATGGGGTTATGAAAACTATGACCTCATTCCGACCTTCGGCCATATGAGAGAAGTAGTAATGAAGGGGCTGGTGCCTTTCTATGTTTTTCTCGATGTAGATCCTGTGGTTGGACTTAGCCGTAAATCGAGAACCTCTGACAGGAATTTCATAGACGACAAGCCGGTGGAGTTTCATCAGAGGGTCTATAGAGGGTTTGGGGAGTTTTTTGCAAAATTCCCCAACACCAGCATGAGAATTGATGCCAGCCAGTCCCCAGAGAAGGTTCTCGAGGACTTTCTCAAGGCCCTTGATGTGATTCTGGTTGGAGGTAGGCCAAAATAACTGCTAGCCCATAAGCCCCGTGAGATGAAGCCATCTCACGGGGCGTTTGTTATTATGAAGCTAATGATTTTAGAAGAAATAAAAAAATGGCTTGAAAAGGAGCTGGGGGAAGCTGGCGTGGTTTCTTTTGTTGAGAATTTGCAGTTTGGAGATGTGACCACGAACGTTGCACTATCTAAAGACAACCCAAAAAAGTTGGCGGAGGAATTTGTAAAGAAGCTAAATAAAAATAAACCAGATTTTATTTCTGGAATTTCTATTGCAGGCCCCGGTTTTATAAACTTTTCTTTAAGCCAAAAATTTCTAACATCAAGCGACCGCTATTCTCGTATTCGTGAGAATACGGGAATACTATCAGGCAAGAAAATTATTGTTGAATACACAGACCCGAATCCTTTTAAGGAATTTCATATTGGGCATTTAATGAGCAATGCAATAGGGGAAGCCATTGCGGGGCTAATTGAAGCAACAGGAGCCGAAGTGAAAAGGGCTTGTTATCAAGGGGATGTCGGGATGCATGTCGCAAAAGCTTTATGGAAGGGTGATTATGCACTTGGCGCAAAGGCTTATGAAGAAAACGATTTGGCCAAGACAGAGATACAGGAAATAAACAAAAAAATTTATGATAAATCAGATTCGGAAATAAATTTACAATACGAAGAAGGCAAAAGGAAATCGCTGGAGAGTTTTGAAAAAATATATAAAAAACTTGGAACCAAATTTTCTGATGGGTTCATGTTTTTTGAATCAGCATCAGGTCCAAAGGGTTTAGAGATTGTAAAAGAAAATACCCCAAAAATTTTTCAGGAAAGTGATGGGGCAATAATTTACAAAGGGGAAGAGAGAGATAAAAAACTTCATACTCGTGTGTTTATTAATAAAGAAGGGTTGCCTACTTATGAAGCAAAAGAGCTTGGGCTTTTATTGTTGAAACAAGAAAAAGAAAAAAATATTGCAAAGTCTATTGTTATTACAGGAAATGAAGTAAATGACTATTTCAAAGTAGTTATGTCTTCAGCCAAAGAAATTTCTGAGACAAAAGATTTAGCAGAAAAAACAGAGCATATAGGCCACGGAATGCTTCGACTACCTACAGGCAAAATGTCTTCTCGAACTGGAGATGTAGTTACGGCAGAATTTTTAATAAATGAAGTAAAACAAACAGCACTCAAGCTAATGGAAAAATCAGGACGAGCGGGCGTGAATGAAGATTTGGCGGAAAAAATAGCCATAGGCGCTATAAAGTTTTCAATTCTTCGCCAGCACCCTGGGAAAGATATTATTTTTGATATTAATAAATCAATTTCATTTGAAGGGGATTCAGGCCCTTATTTAATGTACACACACGCACGCGCAAACTCACTTTTGGCAAAAGGTAGAGAGGAAGGTTTGTCTCCATCTCCAATCACAGATTTTTTTGGTTCGAAAGATTTAATGAGGCTTCTCATACGATTTAATGATGTAGTTCACCGCTCTGCAGAAGAAACATCTCCCAACCATTTAGTGGAGTATCTATTAGAAATTTCAGGGAGCTTTAATTCATGGTATGCGAAAGAGCAGGTGATTACAGAAAACAAAGAAGAGTCTGCACAAAAGCTATCTATGGTGGAATTGTTTAAAAACACACTTTTCAATGGGCTAACAATTTTAGCCATACACGCGCCGGAGAAAATGTAATTAAATTTGCTTTAAAGATATTTACAGGTAATCTTGTCTTTAGAACCCACACAAGGAGTAGTGATGTCTCAACCGGACGAGGTTTCGACCGTTGAAACGGCCAAGGCGAGGGCTGCAAAAGGTTACTACCTTGCAGCCCAGATCCTTCTTCATGCCAAACAGGCCATCGGCAACCACGCGACTCTCGACCCAGAGCATCATGAGACACTCGCCGTGCTTATCAGTGAGGTAGAGAAGAAGGCATCGGCCCTCGTCTCTTAAATTCATGCCCCCATTCCGCTACGGCGGGACGGGGGCTTTGTGTTTGTTTGAGAAAAACGATACTATAGCTTTTATGACAGAAAAGGTGAGAGAAGATAAATCTCTCCTTAAGGAGCCACTGCCACAAGCAGAGGAAAAAATACTCTCTTTTTGGAAGGATATAGATTTACTAAATCAGGTCAAAGAAAAATCTGCGCGTAAAAAAGGCGTTTTTTCAAGGCCTAAAGAATTTATTTTTTACGAAGGCCCACCAACCGCCAATGGTCGCCCCGGTATACATCACCTTGTTTCGAGAGCGTTCAAGGACGTAGTGCTTCGTTATAAAACAATGCGGGGCTTCAACGTTCGTCGTCGTGGTGGCTGGGATACTCACGGGCTTCCTGTAGAGCTTCAAGTTGAAAAAGAAATCGGAATCAAATCTAAAAAAGATATCGAAGAATACGGAGTAGAAAGATTCAACGAGCTTTGTAAAAAATCAGTTTGGAATTATATGGAAGAGTGGGAGCGTTTTACAGACCGCATAGGCTACATGCTTGATCAGAAAAACGCTTATGTCACATACAAGTCAGACTATATGGAGTCCGTCTGGAATGTTATTGCAAAAGTTGCCGAGCAAGGTCTTTTGTATAAAGACTATAAAGTGGTTCCATGGTGTCCGCGCTGTGGCACGGCTTTATCTAGTCATGAATTAGCTCAGGGCTATCAGGATGACAAAGATATCTCTGTTTATGTGAAATTTCCAATTGCTAATGAGCCGAATACCTATTTTCTAGCATGGACAACTACGCCGTGGACTTTGCCGGGGCACGTTGCTCTTGCAGTAGGGGAAAATATTGAATACATAAAAGTAAAACAAAACAACGAATTTTATATTCTTGCGGATAGCAGGAAATCAATCTTGGGTGAGGGATTTGAGGTAGTTCAAAAATATTCCGGTAATGAATTAGTGGGGATTGAGTACGAACCACCATTTTCATTTTTAAAAAACAATTTGCCTGATAGCGAAAAAGAAAAATTATCAAAAGCGTTTAAAGTTTATGTTGCCGATTTTGTAAATACAGAAGACGGAACAGGGATAGTGCACACGGCTGTTATGTATGGACAGGATGATTTTGAATTTGGTACCAAAATAGGTTTGCCAAAAGTTCATATGGTTGATGAGTCAGGGCATTTTGTGAAAGGCACAGGATTTTTGGAGGGCAGATTTGTGAAAAGCGAAGAAACAGATGTAGAAATAATAAAAGATTTAGCGCAAAGAAATATTCTTTTCAAAAAAGAAAAATATACTCACTCATACCCACATTGCTGGAGATGCCAGACGCCCCTCATTTATTACGCGAGAGATTCTTGGTATATAGCCATGAGCAAACTTCGTGACAAACTCGTCTCTGAAAATAAAAAAATACACTGGGAACCCGAATATACTCGTGATGGCAGATTTGGGGAATGGCTCTCTGATATAAAAGATTGGGCAATTTCAAGAGAAAGATACTGGGGTACCCCACTTCCTGTGTGGGAATCAAAAGATGGAGACAGGCTTGTAATAGACTCGGTAGACACTCTTAAAAAATATACAAAAGTTTCTGGCAATAAATATTTCGTAATGCGTCATGGCGGAACGGAGGGCAATAAAAAGGCCCTAGTTAGCTACGAAAACCAGGAAGATGACCACCTTACAGAAGACGGCAAAAAACAGGTAGTGAAGTCAGCGAGCGATTTATCAAAAGAAAAAATAGATTTAATTTTTACGTCGCCTTTTACTAGAACAAAAGAAACAGCAGAAATAGTAAAAACGACCCTAGGGATAAAGGAAGCAGACGTGATTGTTGACGAAAGAATAAAAGAGATAAACCCAGGAGAGTTTGATGGCAAAGATTGGTATGCCTACCACGAATATATTTACAACTCAGGGGCAGGATGGTTTGAGAAAAAAATGGAAGGCGGAGGCGAATCTTTAGGAGACGTGAAAAGACGTGTAGCAGATTTTCTGTATGAAATAGAAACAAAATATAAAAACAAAAATATTCTCATAGTTACACATGGCGCTCCCGCATGGCTCCTGTTTGTAACTACAGGATTGTTTTTGCCCAATCCAGATGAATATCAAAAAGTAAACACCCATGTTTTTGTAAAAGATTTCAAAAGATTTAGCAATGGAGAGGTGAGGAAGCTCGATTTTGTGCCTGTGCCACATGATAAAAATTTTGAGCTAGATCTTCACAAGCCGTTTATAGATAAAGTTGTTCTAGTAAAAAGTTCGTCGATTGGCGAAATGAAAGAATATAAAAGAGTAAAAGAGGTATTGGATGTGTGGTTTGATTCCGGCTCCGTGCCTTTTGCTGAAGACCATTATCCTTTTGAAAATAAAAAATGGATTGAAGGAAAAGGATATCCGGCGGACTACATTTGCGAGGGAATAGACCAAACTCGTGGGTGGTTTTATACCATGCATGCCATCGGAATTCTTTTGGGTTTTGGGCATGCCTTTAAGAATGTTATTTGTCTGGGGCTTCTTCTTGATAAAGAAGGTAAAAAGATGAGCAAATCTACTGGCAATGTGGTTGATCCGTGGAAAGCAATGGAAGAGTTTGGAGTAGACCCAATTCGAATGTGGATGTTTGCGGTAAAAGAGCCGGGAGAGCCAAAGAATTTTGATCCCGAGTCCATAAAAGATTTGTCTAGAAAAATATTTACTCTGCTTACCAACGTAAATACTTTTTATGAGATGTATAAAGTGGGCGATGAAATGAGTGATAAATCTTCGCATATTCTCGATAGATGGGTTATTGCGAGATTCAATGAGACAAACAAAATGGTAACCGAAGGAATGGAAGGGTACAGAATAGTAGAGTCAGCACGGGCTATAAGAGATTTTATATCCGATTTTTCTCAGTGGTATATCAGACGCTCGAGAGAAAGAATGAAGGATATAGATTCGACAGATGCACAAATGGCTTCTCAAACTACTAGATTTGTCTTGCACTCTTTAGCGAGGATTATGGCCCCGTTTACTCCATTTTTTGCGGAAATGTTGTGGAGAGATATAAAAACCAAAAATGATCCAGTAAGCATTCATTTGGCAGAATGGCCGAAATTTAAAGAAGTTGATTCAGAAGTTCTGTCCGGAATGAGTTTTGTAAGAAGCTATGTCTCTACTGCTCTTATGATGAGGTCTCAAAGAGATATAAAAATTCGCCAGCCTCTCCAAAAATTTACTATCAAACATTCATCTGAAAAACCAAAATACTGGAAAGAACTAGAAGAGATTTTGAAAGATGAGATCAATGTAAAAGAAATTGTGCTAGACCCACAAGCCAAATTTGATGGCCCCGCAGAGTTTGATTACAACATCACCCCTGAGTTAAAGGCCGAAGGCAATGCGCGCGAGCTTTTAAGAAACATCCAAGACAAAAGAAAGGAGGCTGGGCTTACTCCACAAGATTCTGTTGTTGTAAGAGTGTCAGCGTCTTCTTTAATGCAGGCCGGATTAGGGAGCCACCTCGCTTTCATAAAAAAACAGGCCAATGCAAAAGAAATTGTATTTGAGGAAAGGGAAAACGAGCTCGAAATTCTTGAATTGACGCGCCAGTAAAATGCATAAACTATATTCTCATAGAGGGTTGGTGCTCGCGATACAAGGTATTGGAGAGAAAAATTCTTTTGTATTTATTTTTTCCGAAGGCCTAGGAGTTATACGCGCAAAAGCTATATCTTCAAGAGAAGCAAAAGGAAAATTGAAAGGTCATCTCACTCCATATTCGGTAGGCGTTTACACTTTTGTGCGTGGAAAAGATGGCTGGAGATTAATTCAGGCCAGTGCAGAGGCTAATATTTTTTCAGCCAATAAAGATATTGCAAAGAAAAAAATTATTGCGAGGGTGTGCAAGTTATTACTACAGATGGCAAACGAGTCGGTAGAGAAAGAGCTTTTCACTTGTGTGCACCAAGCTTTTCAAGTTTTACCGAGCGTGGATGATTCCGTCTTAAAAACTTTTGAAGCAACACTAGTTTCAAGAATTCTTTTTATCCTTGGTTATCTTTCTTTTGAAAATCTTCCTACGGAATTAAAAAATTTTGATGATTTTAGTGATGTTTCACTTCTCGCTATCAAGCATCATGAGAAAGAGTTAATCAGGCTAATAAATATGGGGTTAGAAGAAAGCCAGCTAGTAAAAGCTGTATAATATTTGATAGCAATGAAGGAAAACAGAAAAGATCGTCTATCTAGCCTAGAAGAGGCTTTATATTCTAGAAATGAAGGGCGTTTGCCTACGCGGGAACGCGCATCTGTGTCCCAGCATATTTTGGAAGAACAGCCAGAGCAAATCTTGCCAGAAGACGTATCCCTTGAAGAAATAGTTTCTATGGAGCACACTCATCCACACAGAAAAATTTTTGAAAAAATATTTTTAGTCTCAATGGCCTTTGCCATAATAGCTGCAGGTTTTGCTGGCTACAGGTTTTTCCTCGGGGGGCCATCTGTTTCGGAAAAAAATATATCCATAGTAATAGGAGGTCCGTCGATAATTTCTTCGGGGGGCTCTGTGTCACTTGATTTGAGAGTGGAGAATAGAAATGCAAGACCAATAGAGAAATCAGTACTAAAAATAGAATACCCAAACGGGGCGAGAGACACGGGTGATAGGACAAAAATACTTAAACCAGAAGAGGTAGAAGTAGGGACGCTTGGTTCGGGTAAATCTTTTGGCAGACAAATATCCTTTGTGATTTACGGTAAGAAAGATGAGGTGGAAACTTTCAAAACACGTCTTGAGTATCAGGTGTCTGGGTCGAATGCAGTATTTATAAAAGAGGAGACTTTCAATATAGTGATAGGAACCGCGCCTATTATTTTTAATGTTTCAATTCCGAGAACCGTTGTATCTAAACAGCCATTTGATGCACTTATAACCGTAAAATCAAACTCTTCAGATACTATCAACAATGTATCTCTTTCAGCGGATTATCCCTTTGGGTTTAGCTTTAAGAGTTCGGAACCAAAACCATATAAAGACAACAATATATGGAGATTAGGAGACATTCCTGCAGGAGATACTAAAACCATAAAGCTAACTGGAGTATTAGAGGCAGAAAATAATGAAGAAAGAACAATGCGATTCTCGGTATCTGTTTTGGGCGAGGAGAAAAATGGTGGCTCTGACAGTCAAATAGCGTCAAGTCTTGAAACTATAGTAGTGTCCAAACCATTCCTGTCCCTATCAGTGCACCCAGTGGGAGGACAAACTAGTACTGAAGCGGGGGATAGAATACAAATAGAAATAAATTGGGCCAATAATTTGCAGGTACCAATCCTCAATGCTGTTGTGAAGGCGTCGGTTTCTGGAGTTTTTGACCAAGCGTCTGTGATGCCTCAAAACAATGGTTTTTATAGTTCAAAAGACCAAAGTATAACTTGGCAACAATCCAATATGGGGGACCTTGCAAGCATTGCACCCGGAAGTACTGGTCTCGTGAGATTTAATTTGTCAATTCCAAAAGTTTTATCTGCAGATGCCAGAAATAAGGGGTTGTCTATAAAAGTATTTATGTCTGGGCAAGAGGAGGGTAATTCAAATGGCCAGCCAATACAAAGTGACGCAGAAGTTTCTTTTAGATTCAGAGCAAATCCAAACGCCGATGCTTACGCTACTAGAGCAAGCTCTCCATTTGCACAAACTGGTCCTGTGCCACCACGTGTAAATAGAGAAACCACGTACTCTGTAGTATTGTCTGCCGGAAGCAAATTTGCAGATATAAATAACGGGGGGTTGCAGGCAAAATTACCTCAAAATGTTTCTTTTAATAATCTAGTTGCTCCGGGTGGCGAAAAAATAACCTATGACCAAAATACGAGAGAGCTAGTTTGGGAGGTAGGTAATGTTGTAGCTGGAAGTCCAAATAGAGTGGTAACGCTTCAACTAACCCTTACTCCAACAATAGGTCAGGTGGGGATTTCACCACTTCTTCTTACAAATATATATTTTGTTGGGAAAGACGCACTTACTGGAGAAGATATATTTTTGAATCTGGACGATGTTGATACACGTCTATATAGAGATGCTGGAGTAGCGGAAAACGCGGATAAGGTATTGAAATAAGGGTATGTTAGGATGATTGGTATGGCAGAGGATAAACAAGAGGAAAAACTAGAAAAAATAGTTTCTCTATGTAAAAGGCGAGGTTTTATATTTCCTGGGTCTGAAATATATGGCGGACTAGCTGGCTCTTTTGACTACGGTCCCTTAGGCGTTTTGCTTAAAGAAAATATAAAAAATCTGTGGCTGAAAAAATTTCGTGACGAAAGAGACGATATGTATGGTTTTGACGCAGGGATAATAATGAATCCAAAAGTATGGGAAGCATCTGGACATGTTGCTGGTTTTGCAGACCCGCTAGAAAACGGAGAGCAGTTCAATGTGATGTTTAAAACATCTGTTGGGGCCGGAGAAAATGCCATCACAAGCTTCTTGAGGCCCGAGACCGCTCAAGGTATGTTTGTGAATTTTAAAAATGTTATAGATACATTTCATCCAAAACTTCCTTTCGGACTTGCTCAAATAGGAAAAGCATTTAGAAATGAAATAGCGCCACGAGAATACTTATTTAGACAGAGAGAATTTGAACAAATGGAAGTTGAATATTTTGTAAAAGAAAATTCTTGGAAAGAATCTTTTGAAGAGTGGAGAAAAATTATGCTCGACTTTGCAAATATGCTCGGCATAAAAAATTTGAGTGAATTTGAGGTACCAGATGGTGAGAGGGCACACTACTCAAAAAGAACAATCGATTTTGAGTTTGATTATCCTTTTGGCAGAAGAGAATTGTGGGGCTTGGCATACAGGACTGATTTTGATTTGAAAGCGCACTCGGCCAGTAGTGGTGTTGCACTCGAATATATGGATGAAGAATTGAAAGATAAATTTACACCCCATGTTATAGAGCCATCTTTGGGGGTGGACAGAACAATCCTTGCTACTTTGGTGTGCGCATACAGAGAAGATGAGATTGGTGGAGAAAAAAGGATTTATTTGGCATTACCAAAAGAAATAGCTCCTATAAAAATAATGGTATCACCACTTTTGAAAAACAAGCCGGAATTAGTGAAAAAAGCCAAAGAGGTTAGAGATAAATTAAAAAAAGAAATTGGTGGACAAATTACATGGGACGACAATGGCAATATAGGGAAGAGGTACAGAAGGCAAGATGAGATAGGCACGCCGTATTGCATCACTATTGATTTTGATTCTTTGGAAGATGACACCGTGACCGTGAGAGACCGCGATACCGGAGAACAAAGGAGGGTCAAAATTGAAGAACTAAAGAATATATAAAGTGAAAGTGCCCCATCACGGAGAGATATACCGCGCTCCTAAATGAGGCACTTTCACTTTATATAGAATAAAAACGTCTCATCGCACAGAGTAAGTTGTGTTCCTAAACGAGGTGTTCCAGATCTTATGTAAAAAGACCACCTTTTGTTTTGACGATTTTTTGATACACTCGCCTTATGTTTAAACCAAAAAAATATGTTTTGCCTTCAGGGTTAAAAGTGGTTCTTGTTCCTATGCAAGGGTCTCCTACCTCGACCGTCGAAGTACTGGTCGAGACTGGCTCAAAATATGAGAGTAAAAAAGAGCTCGGACTCTCTCACTTTCTGGAACATATGTGCTTTAAGGGCACAAAAAAGCGTCCCTCAGCTTTGGATGTGTCAAAAGAGCTGGATAACCTAGGTGCAGTTTCTAATGCCTTTACATCTACAGAAGTAACTGGCTACTGGGCGAAAGTCAGTGCCCAAAATACTTTAAAAGTGCTCGACATCGTTGCTGATATTTATTTGAATGCAATTTTTAAACCAGAGGACATTGAGATAGAGAAAGGGGTGATTATAGAAGAAATTAATAGAGCGTGGGATCAGCCAGAAAGATTGGTAGATAAATTATTTGACGGAGCACTACACGGAGACCAGCCGGCTGGCAGGCCTGTAGTGGGCACAAAAGAAAGTGTTAAGTCTTTTAAAGCAAAAGACTTTTATGATTACAGAAAAAAACATTATGTAGCCAAAGCGACCACTATAGTGGTGGCAGGGCACTTTAACGAAAAATTGGTTCTGAAAACCATCAAAGAATTGTTTAGAGATATTTCTAGAGCCAAAAAACATGGAAAAGTTACGACAAAAATTGTGCATAAAAAGCCAATAGTTGTGTCTGCACACAAAGATGTGGATCAGATACAAATACAGCTTGGCACGAGGTCTTTTCCTTACAAGGATGACAAAAACTCTGTACTCGCGGTTCTTCGAGGAGTGCTGTCTGCTGGAATGAGTTCTAGACTATTTCAAAAGATGAGAGAAGAACTTGGTATTTGTTATTCAGTAAGAGCATTTCAGTCTATTTCAACAGACCACGGCGAGTTTGGCATTATTGCTGGGGTTGATCCCAAAAGAGTAGACATTGCAGTGAATGCAATAATGGAAGAACTTAGAAAATTAAAAAAAGAGGAAGTACCAGAGCAGGAACTCTCTAAAGTAAAGTCCCTGATGATTTCTGGTATGTATATGAGCCTCGAATCTTCTGATCAAGTGGCGGACTACTTCGCAGACAGGTCCATTTTCTATGGTGACCTTCGCTTGCCTCAAAAAAGAGAAAAAATAATCAAATCTGTCACACCAAGGCAGATAAAGGAATTGGCCAAAAAAGTGTTCACAAATAAAGACCTTCTCCTTGCTGTTGTTGGTAGAAACCCAAACAAAAAACAACTAGAAAAGATTTTGAAGTTCTAATCAAGAAATAGTGATAATATTGATACATGCCAAATAACAACCTTAATATCTCCATAGATATACGTTCTATCCTTAAAGTGGTGGCCGTATTAGTGCTTGTATATGCCACATTTTTAGTTAGAGATGTAGTTTTGGTAGTGCTTACTGCCATAGTCATTGCCTCTGCCGTTGAGCCTGGAATACGCTTTTTCAGCAAATTCCGCCTTCACCGCACACTTTCGGCTTTGTTTATATATGTATTGGTGGGGCTGTTTTTTGTGGCGGCGCTGTACTTCCTAATGGTCCCACTTCTTACTGAGTCCTCTGCATTTCTTTCGTCCGTGCCTGAATATGCTTCGAGCATAGCGACCGCAACCAGTTCGAATGTGTTTATAAACTCTATTACATCATCGTTCTCCATTCCTGAGTTGGTTAGTCAAATAAACACTGCGCTCGCTCGTTTATCAAGTGGATTTTTAGGGACGATTGAGGTCGTATTCGGCGGTATGTTGTCTTTTGTACTTATAGTGGTTATTTCTTTCTATTTGGCTGTGCAAGAAGACGGAGTATCAAAGCTTTTGAGATTGGTCACCCCATCAAGGGATGAAAAATATGTCGTATCAATATGGGAAAGAACCCGTGACAAAATAGGCCTTTGGATGCAAGGACAGTTATTGCTCGCGGTTATTGTGGCGGTGCTTGCATTTTTGGGGCTTACCATAATAGGTGTGCCAAACGCTCTTCTCCTCGCGTTTATTGCGGGGGTTTTGGAAATAATTCCTATCTTTGGCCCAATCATATCTGCTGTACCAGCTATTATTATTGCTTTTGGAAGCGGAGGCTTCACTCTCTCAGCCATTGTGGCCGGTCTATTCGTTATTATTCAACAGTTTGAGGCGCATCTCATTTACCCATTGGTTGTTAGAAAAGTCGTGGGCGTGCCCCCTATCGTTTCAATTCTTGCGCTTCTCATAGGCGCAAAACTGGCCGGCTTTTTGGGCATTATACTTTCCATTCCAATCGCGACGGCGATTATGGTTTTGGTAGAAGATTTTGAGAAAAGCAAACACAGCGCGGTTTAATGAAAGAATCTAAAAAAGTTTACATTACCACTACACTCCCTTACGTGAACGCTGATCCTCATGTGGGTTTTGCTATGGAGCTAGTTCGCGCAGATATAATCAATCGTTTCAAGAAGCTTGGTGGCAGTGATGTGTTTTTTAACACAGGCACAGATGAGCACGGAGTAAAAATTTTTAATCGAGCGCAGGAAGAGGGGAAAGATATCAATGAATTTGTAGACGAGAATTCTGAGAAATTTAGAGATTTAATAAAACTTCTAAACATAGACCAAGATATCCATTTCATTAGAACGACGGATGATAAACACATAAAGGCCGCTCAAGAAATATGGAATAGGTGTAAAGCGAATGGTGACATAGAGAAAAAAATATATAAAACCAAATACTGCACAGGGTGTGAGCTTGAGAAAACAGAATCGGAATTAGTAGACGGCAAGTGCACTATTCATCCTAATATAGACATAGAGATTCGAGAAGAAGAGAATTACTTTTTTAAATTTTCAAAATACCAGCAAAAGCTCCTTGATTTATATAAGCAGGATAATTTTGTTACCCCAGACACTAGATTAAAAGAAATAAAAATGTTCGTGGAAAGAGGTTTGGAGGATTTTTCAATTTCAAGATTAAAAGAAAAAATGCCGTGGGGCGTTCCGGTACCAGAGGATGAAGAGCACGTTATGTATGTGTGGTTTGATGCTCTCACGAGCTATATTTCCACTTTAGACTGGCCAGAAAATGGCAATTTTGAAAAGTATTGGTCTTTGGATAACCAAATCATTCAGTACGCTGGAAAAGACAATTTAAGACAACAGTCAGCAATGTGGCAAGCAATGCTTATGTCTGCAGGACTACCAAATTCGACCAATATCGTTATAAACGGTTTCATAACGTCTGGCGGTCAAAAGATGAGTAAATCCATGGGCAATGTTGTAGATCCGAGAGAAGTAGTGGGTGTTTTTGGCGCGGAGGCGTTTAGGTATTTTGTGGCACGAGAGTTGTCTACATTTGAAGATTCTGATTTCACTATGCAGGGTTTTAAAGAGGCCTACAACGCAAATTTGGCAAACGGGCTTGGAAATCTGGTTTCTAGAATAATGAAGATGGCAGAAACCAATCTGACCGAAGCGGTGGAGACAGATGGGACAATGTATGAAGATTTTTCTAAATATCTTAATAATTTTGAAATTCAAAAAGCAGTCAATTATATATGGGAAGAAATCGGTAAGTTGGATGCTCACATACAAACAAGTGAGCCATTTAAGCTAGTAAAGACAAATAGAGAGGAAGCCCAAAAAATAATAAAAGAGCTAGTAGAAGGATTGGCCCGTATTGCCTCTACACTGGAGCCGTTGATGCCGGATACCTCAACAGCAATTAAGGGCTTGATAAGCAAAAACACCTCACCAGTTACGCCTTTGTTTCCTAGGATGGATTGAGGTATATTTGGACAAATGAATAATAATGAAAATGCTGAGGGCGCTAATTTTATAAAGGATAGAGAGGAGGCTAGAGTAGTTGCAGAGGCAGAAAAACCAGTTAGAGATTTAGCCAGAGAAGCGGGCGTTGACGATGAAACAAAAAATATTTTCGATAAAAGGGCTGAACAACGTGGGCAAATGGCCCAAGATAAACTAGACGCCGAAAAACAGGAGAGACTACAACTGGTAAACCCAGAGTTGCAAAAATTAAAACAAGAAATAGCCCTGTGCGTACAACAGTACAAAGAACTTATTGGAGATGACACAGGTATTACCCCGATGCTTCGTTCATATAACCTTTCAGACGAGGGGACGTTAAAGAGCATAACAATAAATGGGCTTGTCTATCCAGATGGCAAACCCGTTGGTCCGCTGGGTACAAAACTGCAAGCAGAAGCTCAACGATGGTTAGAGGCCCTTAAAGCAAAGAATGGCAATGATATGAGGCGGGATGAGGATAATAACGACCAATTTATTTTAGACGCATATAGAACCGACCCAGAGGTTCGTTCAATGATAGATGAAGCCATCAGTCTTCAAAAAAGACAGTACCTTGCCCACAAAGAGATAGAAGGAATTTTGCGTGACAAAGAAAAATATTATGAAGACGTTGGCAATATAAACGCTTTTCTACAAAAAGCAGGTTTTTCTGGTCGTATTCCAGACCATATAAACTTAAGAGAATTAGCAAATTCATCAAGCGAGTTATTTTATAGTGGACCCGAGAATAAACATCAAATACTTGAAAATGCTGGGTCACTTAGCAGTATTCTGCAGGCGTTTAAAGACCTAAAAGTAGAAAAAGGCCGTTTAGAGGATTTAAGCCCAGATTTGGATTTAATAAGCAGACGATTGAGCTCTATTTTGTATAGGATAACCGATGCCTATAAAAGAGTCGATCCCAAGAATGATCCATCGGTTATTTTTTACACACCAGTTGCAGATTTATTAAGAAAAACGGGTAAGGTTTACACAGTGGGAGAATAATTTGTAGTCTAGTAAGTACCACTTTGAGCGCAGTATCACTAATCTAGAAAATGAAATACATAGATACTCACTGTCACCTTCAGTTTGAAGATTACGATTCGGATAGGGAATTGGAAATTCAAAAAATGAAGGAATCAGAAACGGCGGGAATTGTAGTTGGTGTTGACATTGCAAGTTCAAAACAAGCAATAAAATTAGCAGAGGAGAATGAGCATCTATTTGCGTGTGTTGGGGTGCATCCGACATATGATGAACCCCATTTGGACCAGCTTGAGGGCTTAGTTAAACACCCCAAAGTAGTAGCAATAGGCGAGTGCGGGTTTGATTTTTATAGAACCCCAAAAGAGCAATTTTATGATAAACAGAAAATCCTCTTTGATTACCAAATTGATTTGGCAATTAAATATGAAAAACCATTAGTGATACATTCAAGAAATACATTTGAGGAGCTAT
>CAYGCY010000006.1:0-36361 GCA_964348525.1 uncultured Candidatus Saccharibacteria bacterium | reverse complement strand
GGGGGCGATTGTTGCTGGCAGTAAGCACGTTCGTGAATTTGGCGGAGCAAATCCAAAGACGACAAATAACAGAATGGAACTCACCGCAGCCATACACGCGCTTAAACCTCTAAAAAAGGGTGACACAGCGGAAATTCATACTGATTCTTCTTATGTAATAAATGGAATTACCAAGTGGGTAAAAAACTGGATGAAGAATGATTGGAAAACAATGCAAAAACAGCCAGTTTCAAATAAAGACTTGTGGATAGAACTAGAGAAAGAAGCAGGCAACAAAAAACTCAAATGGGTTTTAGTAAAAGGGCATTCAGGTGTGCACGGCAATGAAAGGGTGGATGAAATAGCTTCAGGCCTAGCCGTCGGCGAAGAAGTAAGGCTTTATGACGGTCCCGCAAGGCTTTTCACAATAAATCTTGATGGCAAAGCCACTATTGCCCCGACCGGTAAGAAAGGCAAGGCGTATTCATATGTAAGTAAAGTGGGAGGCGTAATAAAAACTCATTCCACATGGACGGAATGCGAAGCGAGGGTAAAAGGCAAACAGGCACTTTTCAAAAAAGCTCTTTCAGCAGACGATGAAAAGAAAATAATAGAAGAGTTTCGTAAGAAAAGATGAAGGTAGTTAAGTTTAAGAAACATTTTATTTCAGAAATTTTAAGTGGTAGTAAAAATACTACGTGGAGACTATTTGATGACAAAGATTTAAGCGTGGGGGACGAAATTGAGTTGGTTGAAAAAGAATCTTTAAGCAAATTCGGAGAAGCAAAGATTGTAGATATAGTTAATAAAAATATTGAAGAATTATCACCACAAGAATTATTGGAACACGGGTATGACAATGTTAATAGAATGATAGAAGGGCATAAGCTTTATTATGGAGATCAAGTTGATTTAAAAACACAAGTTAAGATTATTCAGTTTGAATTACATAAATGACCACGAAGGACATATTCCTCGCATTTATTTTTACAATTTTTGGGGTTTTCGTTCACGAACATTTAAGTGTTGGTATCGTTCTAGTGCTTCTTTTGTTTCTGGGTTTGGTATTTTGGAAAACCAAATCAAAAACTTTAGTAATAGCTGTCATTGCGGGGCTTTTATTGGGTTTTTTCGCTACTGCCCTGCATCTTTCCTCGTATAGTTGGGTGCAAAATGAAACCCCCAACCAGAAAATAAATGGGTCAGCAAAAATAATTTCTTCCAAACAAAACAGTTTTGGGTATCAGTATGTTGCGGAGATTAATCTAAAGGATATAAAACAAAAAGTAATATTGGAAACGAATAATCTCAACGAATTATCTATGGGAGATACCGCCGATTTTGTCGGAACCATCACAGAGCCAGAGAATTTTGCTGGAGAATATGGAAAAGTGTTTGACTATAAAAATTATCTGCGCTCAAAGGATATATTTTTTATTGTCAAAAGCGCAAAACTTTCAAATCAGCAAAAACAACAAGGTTTTTCTGTATTAAAAGTCTTGGACAATATCAAAAATCAGTTTGAAAACAATCTGGAGAGGGCCATACACGAACCAGCAGTATCTTTGGTCGAAGGAATGATAGTGGGGGACAAGGGCGCAATGACCAAATCAGACTCCGATTCTTTTAGAAAGTCTGGGCTTATTCATATGGTGGTGTTGTCTGGGTACAACATTTCAGTAGTTTCGGCTTTTGTGTTGGCAATATTGCGAAGACTAGGCAGAAAAACCTCTCTTGTGTCTGCATCCGTAATAATAGTTCTCTTTGTTTTAATGACCGGTGCATCGGCTACTGCAGTGAGGGCTGGAGTAATGGGCACCTTGGTACTTTTAGGCAATTTGGCTCGCAGAAAAATAGATGTTTTAAGATTGCTTTCGTTTGCGGGCATTTTAATGACAGTCATTAGCCCTCTTTCAGCCCTTTATGATCCGTCATTTCAGCTTAGTTTTTTGGCAACATTCGGGCTAATTTCATTCGGTCCTTGGGCTAGTAGTAAATTGATTTTAATCACAGAAAAATATGGGTTAAGGGAAGTAGTTTCGGCTACAGTTGGCTCTCAAATAATGACTCTGCCATATTTAGCTTATTCTGTTGGGGCTGTTTCGGTGGTTTCATTGTTTGCAAATGTTTTAGTGCTCCCTTTGGCGCCTTTCCTTATGTTTTTTGGTTTTATTACAGGCTTGATATTTCTGCCTTTTATTCATTTGCCATTTTCTTTCATAACCTCTTTACTCTCAAAATATGTTTTTGCCGTTAGCAACTTTTTTGCCGGCCTACCATTTGCTATGCTTTCAACCTCAATAATAAATGGCTGGATGACAGTATTGCTTTATGTACCCCTCTGTTTTATCGGGTATAGGTTTTATGTAGAAGACAGATTAAGGACGGAAATTTAGCCACAAAATAGCTAACGTGGCATTCGTCTCGGAAGTTTTTCAGCATGGTAAATCAATCTGCGCTAATGTGCTCTTGATTTTGAAAAACTGAGAGACAGCAAAATTTTTCGCTGGAAAAATTTATGCGTGGATGCCACGTTAGCTATTTTGTGGCTTGCATAGAGTAGTTTTTATTTCCTAAATGTTTTTGCTTGGCTTTCAAACATAGATTTATAAAGCCCTCCCTTTGCTATGAGTTCTTTGTGGGTGCCTGTTTCTTGTATTGTTCCATGTTCAATCACGACGATTTTATCTAGGTTTTGTGTTGTGTTGAATCGGTGGGTAATAACAATGAGCGTATTATTTTTTACAGCTTTCTCCATTTGTTCAAAGATTTTTGTTTCTGACAGCGCGTCAATAGAGGCAGTCGGCTCATCCAAAACCATTATGAAACCATTTCTATATATAGCTCTCGCTAAAGCTATTTTTTGACCTTGGCCCTTTGATGGTTCTACGCCACCCTCGAATTCTTTCCCGAGTTGCTGTTCGTATTTGTTTTCCCATTGCTCAATAAATTCATTAGCACCACTATATCCTGCCGCCTCCTGAATTTCGCTCATGTCGATTGATTTATCCGCTCGGCCCATACCAATAGACTCAGAGACTTTCATATCGTAAGCAAGATAATCCTGAAGCAATACGGATAGATAAGAGCCCCATTCGTCTAGATCAATTTCTTTCAAATTTATTCCATTTATAAATATGTCTCCTTCTGTCGGGTCGTAAATACGACTGAGAAGTTTTATCAAAGTGGTTTTGCCAGCACCGTTCATACCAACAAGCGCAATTTTTTCCCCAGAGTTAATGGTGAGATTTATATTTTTAAGCACCAAGTCTTTCATTTTCTCGTATTTGAAGCTTACGTTTCTAAATTCAATAGTGGGAGGAGACTCCAAGTTTAATTTTTTTGGATTGTCTGAGCGTTTAATGAAGGGCTTAGTATCAAACACCGTAAAAATATCTGTAACATATAGATTCTTCTCCAGAAGTGTTGCGATTTGCGCTAGAAACGAATTTATAGCCCCTACCAACTGGCCAAGTATGCTGACCAAAAAAACCATGGCGCCCACACTAATAAGGCCAGACATCACATCTTTTGTAATTAGCCACATAGAGAATCCAAATCCTGCTGCACCAATCACATATGCAATGCTTTGTAAATAAAATCTGGTTTTGTCTTCTTTAAGTAAATCTTTTTTGAAAGAATGAAGAATGTCCGTAACTATTTCTAAAAGTTTTTTGCTATTTTGAAACAGTTTGGCCTGTACTACGCCGGTTCTATTCATTATGTGCCACCTAGTGACAGCAAAACGTCTTTGTCTTTCGCTTCGTTCAGCCCATATCCCCCAAATTTTGTAACCGTATTTAAGCTGAACCAAAAAACTAGGTATAGCTGAGATGATGACTACCAAATAAAGTTGCCAGCTTATGGCAGATGTAATGATTGATGACACGATTATGACGCTCAAATTTGCAAAAACCTTGAACTGAGAATCTATCATTTCATATACAGGCCAAATACTTCTATTGCTTACACGTTGCAGTAAATTTTGAAAATCAGGATTTTCATAATGGCCGAGATCTATTTCTGCTCGTTTTTTTAGCATTGTTAAGTCTAATCCTTGCTCATTTTCGAGTGACCATATTTTTTCCATGTACAGCTGTAACGCATTCAAAACACGAGTGCCTGCCCAAACAAGCGCATAAATAAATACTAAATAAACAACAACACTCTCGCTACCGCCCTTTGATAACTGGGAAATGATTTGGTTTACAACATCCCCCAATATTTTTGATTGAAGTAGAGGCGCAAGAGACGTGGTAATAGCAAGAACAAAAACCGAGGCGGTTATGAATGGTGCAAAGTTAAAACTAAATCCAATAGCCCTTTTAGTATTTTTAGCAAGAGACAATAAGCTTTTCATTGCTACAGAATAGCAAATTTATTTTGAACCAGCTTGAAAATTATTTTCGCAAGTAGACCAATTTAAGTTTTCAAAGAAATCTTCAACATATTGTTTTTTGCCAGACGGCTCGTAGTCAGCAACGTATGAATGCTCCCACATATCTAGAGCAAGAATCGGTTGTGTAGTCGCGAGCTGTCCCAAATGTTGTTCGTCTATCCAATGCATAAGGAGGTTTTCCGTTTGTTTGTCATAAGAAAGCATTGCCCAGCCGATACCACGAGTGAGCGCCATCGCTTTAAATCTGTTTAGAAAAACATCGAAAGTTCCCCAAGTCTTTTCAATTTCTGATTTTAATGGGCTTTCGTCAAGAAGTGCAATCGGCTCACCCTCTAAATGAGAAAAATAATATTCATGATTGCGCATACCGTTAAACTCAAAAGAAAATCGTCTGTGTAGTTCGCTTATTACATATGGAGCAAATGTGTCTTCTTTTATATATCCTTCATATACCGGAATTTTCTCTAAAATATTATTTACATTTTTTACATAACCCGAGTAGAGTTTTAAATGCTCCTCTATTGTTTTTGTGGATATCCCTTTTAGTGCAGGAATAGCAAAAGTTTTTTCTTTATATGGTGTCATACGGTAATTATACCCTGTAGTGAATTTTGACGTCGGTTTTGCCATAGTGCTTTTAGCACAACGCCAAAATCTACTACGGGGTTATATACAAAAACACGGCGCCACTAATGTGGCGCCGTTCTCTTGTACTACCTTCTGCCGTGTTGCATTGTCCGCAGACGACCGCGGACTTTTCGAGAGTTTCTGTACCCTCTATACCCACGACGGCGTCTCCGAGGCTGTTCGGGGAGCTGGCGGGAGATGTCTCGCGAGCGCATCTCAAACCATTCCTGCGAGTTCACAACAATCATAAACCTCGCTGTTTAAGGACCCATCTATTTTAGCAAAAAGAAGACATAAGAGCTTGGGAATATAATGGGCCAGTGGATTTCTTAAGGAGTAATAAAAAACAGATATTTCTAATAGTCCTGGTTTTTTTGAACTTTATCGTATGGATACAATATCTCTCCTTTAAACCGAAAGATGCATTGAGAGTGGTATTTCTTAATGTTGGGCAAGGTGACGCTATTTACATACGAACACCGAGCGGAAACGACATGCTGATAGATTCTGGTAGAGACAAAACAGTTCTTAGAGAATTGGGTGCCGTGATGCCGTGGAATGATAATGACTTGGATGTAATTTTAGAAACACACGCAGACGCAGATCACATTGGTGGTTTTCCAGAGATATTAAAAAGATTCAAAGTGAGTGCAGTAATTGAGTCTGGCAATCGTTCCAAAACAAACCAGATAGATGGACAAGTGGAAAATTTGGTCAAGGAAAAAAATATTCCAAAAATCTTAGGAAGAAAAGGCACCATTGTTGACCTAGGAGATGGAGTTAAGTTTGAAATACTTTTTCCAGATGTAGATGTGTCAGGATGGGAGACAAATAAGGGTTCGATAGTAGGAGTACTCTCATATAAATCCAAGAGATTTTTGCTTACTGGAGATTCTCCGGTTCAAATTGAAAATTATTTAATTGGGTTGGGCCTTGATTTGGATGTTGATGTATTAAAACCGGCTCATCACGGCTCAAAAACTTCAACAGGACAAAATTATTTAAATGCCACGACACCAACTTACGCGGCCATATCAGCTGGAAAAAATAATAGGTACGGACACCCAGCCAAAGAAGTGGTGGAGAGGCTTGCTAGAGCTGGTGTAAAAACATTTGAGACATTTATAAATGGAAGAATAGAATTTAAAACAGATGGCATCAATTTAACTCCAATTTTTCAGTTTGAATAAACCCCGTACCGAGCTCTGCTCTGGTACGGGGTAGGGGGGGGGTGGCGCTCACTTTTTCTTAAGCGCCGGTTTTATTGCCATGTATATCGTGTACGCTGAAGCCGTTCCGGCCAAGAAAAACGTGAGACCGGCAATCAAGAAACCTTCTGCCCTCTTTGCATCAATCTTGGTGTCGCTCCAGACGCCATAAAGCGTCAGGGCTTCCTGTAGGTATATATACGAGAAACCAAGCAACAGCAAAATCAAAATGCCCGCAAAAAGCACTGACATCTTGTCCCGCCTCGTCAATTGATAAGTCACAAAAGCCTCACGGTTGAGTTCCGTCGGCTAGACTACTTATAAAAATTATTTAATCAACCCCGCTTTCTTTAGTGTTTTGTATGCGCCGTTCTTCTGTATAGTTTTAAGACCACGAGCAGAAACTGTAATAGTGACGGTCTTATTTATTTCAGGCACGAAAATACGCTTTTTTTGTAAGTTTGGATAAACCCTTCTCATTCCTGTTGGGTTGAATTGGGTTGCACGGGTGCGGTTACTGTATCCGCCGACCATTATTGAACCCTTTTTGGTTATTGCACAAATCTTTGCCATAAGTTTCAGGATAATAACATGAAATTTATTAAGGGCAAATGTTTTGTTCTTATATTAGAATAGAAGTATGTCCGCAATACTTTCTTTAATCATCCTTATATTTTCAGTAGTGCTTCACGAAGTGGCCCATGGTTATACAGCCAAATGGCAAGGGGATGAAACTGCGAGCATGCTCGGCCGGCTTTCTCCTAACCCGCTTCGCCATATAGACATGTTTGGGTCTGTGGTTTTACCAGCCCTCACTTATATGTTGGGGGGTTTTGTTTTGGGCTGGGCGAAACCGGTGCCTATAGAGCCAAGGAATTTTAGAAACCAAAGATGGGGGGAAGGGCTGGTAGCAATAGCCGGACCAGCGACAAATATTTTATTGGCCATCATTTTTTCTTTTCTCATTCGTAATTTTTCTTTAAACCAAGCCTCGTTGTATGTAGCAAGTAGCGTGGTTCTTATAAATATAGTGCTCGCCATCTTTAATTTAATACCAATACCCCCTCTAGACGGGTCACGCGTTTTGTCCTCGCTTTTTCCTAGAATTAGAACTTTTTTCTGGAGTATAGAAAAATATGGCATTTTTCTGCCTATTATCTTTGCGCTTGTAGCTTGGCAATTCTTCTTTCCTATAGTAGAGGCTTTGTTTAGAATATTCACGGGCCTTAATTTCTAAGAAAACCTTTGCCTTGTTTAGGAGCGAGGTATATCTCTCCGTGACAAGGCAAAGGTTTTCTTACTTCTAAAGCAAACATTCAAACCATGAATATATTGTTGCTTTTCCAGTTCATTGGGGTATAGTATTGCCACTCCAGTTGGGAGTTTTTTAATTAAGAATGTCTACAATAAATCAGCTAATCAGGAAAAAGAGAGCAATCCACCGCCGAAAATCTAAGTCGGTGGCTTTGACTCGTGGTTTTAATACCCTAAAAAACAGACCTGTTTTTTATAATTCACCTTTCAAAAGAGGTGTTTGCATAAAAGTGACTACCAAAACCCCTAAAAAACCTAACTCCGCTATCAGAAAAATTGCGAGAGTTAGACTTACAAACGGTCAGGAAGTTACTGCATACATACCGGGAGAAGGACACAACTTACAGGAACACTCTGTAGTAGTTCTTCGCGGGGGAAGGGTAAAGGATGTCGGCCTTCGATATACTATTGTTCGTGGAGTTTTAGATACACAGGGGGTAGAGAAGAGGCGAAAGGGTCGCTCCCAGTACGGTAATAAGAAGCCAAAAGGAAAATAGAATAAAAAATAAAACCAATGAGAAGAAGATTAAGAGAAAGTGAAAAAAGAAAATCAATAGCCGACCTGAAGTTTGGCTCTGAAAAGGTTTCCAAATTTACAAACCACCTAATGCTTAGTGGTAAGAAAAATACCGCGAGATCAGTTTTTTATGATGCAATGGAAGTAATAAAAGAAGGAGGCGTGGATCCATTAGAGACTTTTGAAACAGCCATTAGAAATGCAGGGCCAACCGTTGAGGTACGTTCAAGAAGAGTGGGAGGTGCCAACTATCAGGTTCCTCGAGAGGTTCGTCCAGAAAGAAGACAGGCTTTGGGTATGAAATGGATAATAGAAGCTGCTCGTGGCAAAAAGGGTAAACCAATGGCGGAGAGGCTAGCTGATGAAATTCTTTTGGCAGCCAAAAATGAGGGGGAAGCCATCAAAAAGAGAGAGAATGTGCACAAAATGGCAGAATCAAACAAAGCTTTTGCTCACTTCACTTGGTAATTTAATATGGAACGAGACTATCCACTAGAACGAGTACGAAATTTTGGAATCATTGCGCATATTGATGCTGGAAAAACCACAACATCAGAGCGTGTTTTGTATTACACAGGTTCTCAGCACTCAATCGGCGAAGTGCACGAAGGTGAGACAACCACAGACTGGATGGAACAAGAAAGAGAAAGAGGTATCACTATTACAGCGGCCGCTATTACATGTTTTTGGGCACCGACCTATCTTTCAAAAGAGGAAAGAGCCAAAAAAGAAAATAAAAATCGTTTCAATATTATTGATACCCCAGGGCACATCGACTTTACAGTGGAAGTAAAAAGATCTTTGCGCGTTTTGGACGGTGCAGTTGTGGTGTTTGATGGAGTGGCAGGAGTAGAGCCTCAGTCCGAAACTAACTGGAGATATGCAGAAGAGGCACAGGTGCCAAGATTGTGTTTTATAAACAAATTAGACAGAATCGGTGCATCATTTGAGCGTTCCTATGCATCTATTTTAGACAGGCTTTCTAAAAAGGCTGTTCGTGTACAAATCCCAATAGGTTTGGAAGATCAACACGAAGGAGTGGTAGACCTTTTGAAAATGAAAGCTTATTACTTTGAAGGCAAACTCGGTGAGGATGTTATTGAAAAAGAAATTCCAGAAAACTTAAAAGCTGACGCGGAAAAATACAGACACGAGCTTGTTGAAAGAATCGTGGAAAACGATGACGTTTTGATGAGTCAATATCTAGAAGGCAAAGAAATTCCTGTAGCGGACCTTGTTAAAACACTTAGAAAAGCAGTTATTGCCAATGCAATTTTTCCCGTTTACGCTGGTTCAGCGCTAAAAAATAAGGGCGTGCAACTGGTTTTGGATGGTGTGGTTGATTTGCTCCCATCTCCTTTAGACATTCCTCCAATCGTGGGGAAAAACCCAGAAACAGGCGAAGAGGTTGTGCGTCACGCCTCAGACTCTGAGCCATTTTCAGCCCTTGCTTTCAAACTTCAAGCAGATCCATTCGTGGGGCAACTAACTTTCTTTAGAGTTTATTCAGGAACTATTGAAGCGGGCTCATATATTTACAATTCAACAACCGGAGACAAAGAAAGACTAGGAAGAATAGTGCGTTTGCAGGCAAATCAACGAGAAGAAGTAAAAAAAGTTTTTGCTGGAGAAATTGCTGCGGCTGTGGGGCTCAAAAATGCAAAAACTTCTCACACATTTTGTGATGAGGCTAACCCTATAATTTTGGATGAAATAAAATTTGCTGAACCAGTTATTTCTTTGCGCATTGAGCCAAAAACAAAAGCAGACCAAGAAAAAATGGGAATGGCTCTGAAGAGACTGTCTGACGAAGACCCAACTTTCCGCGTGAAATCAGACTCCGAGACAGGAGAGACGCTCATTATGGGAATGGGAGAGCTTCACTTGGAAATCATTGTAGACAGAATGAAAAGAGAATTTGGAGTGGAAGCCAATGTTGGCGCTCCTCAAGTAGCATACAAAGAAACTATTACAGGCGAAGCGGAGGTTGAAAATAAATATATCAAGCAGACTGGAGGAAAAGGTCAATATGGTCACGTAAAAATCAAAATCAAGCCATTTCCAAAGCCTAATCCAGAGGAGAAGGTACCTAAAAATGTTGAGCGTGAAGAAGGTTTTGAGTTTATCAATTCTATTAAAGGAGGAGTAATTCCACAGGAATTTATTCCGGCAGTTTATAAAGGCGTTCGTGAAGCGATGGATAGAGGAATTTTGGCTGGATTTAAAATTACAGATATTTCGTGTGAACTTTTGTACGGCTCATATCACGATGTGGACTCATCAGAAATTGCGTACAAAATAGCAGCGTCTCAAGCCTTTCAAGAGGCAGCCAAAAAAGCAAAGCCAGTTATTCTTGAACCTATTATGAAATTAGAAGTAGTAGTGCCAGATAAATTCATGGGCGATATCACCGGCAACCTATCATCAAAGAGAGGGCAAGTGGAAGGAATGGACGACAGATCAGGGCTCAAAGTGATTCGCGCAAAAGTACCACTTTCTGAAATGTTTGGATATGTAACAACTCTTCGTTCAATGACAGAAGGTCGTGGCTCCGCAAATATGGAATTCGACCACTACGCAATTGTGCCCCCAAATGTGGCTACTACGATAATTGAAGCTCGTAAATAGGAACAATCAAAAAACTCCCGAAAGGGAGTTTTTTGATTGCAAATAAAAGCTATAGGAGTAGTCTGTTTATTTAGAGCCAAACAAGGAGCGTAAGGTGGGTACCGTGTGTAAAGAGGACCTAAAGGCGCAGATTGCCAATTCCGGGGAATGGTCTGAAGCCTTTCTCGCAATGCTTTCGAGGCTCGCGGACTCATTCGACGAAGCAGTTCCTGTGAGTGAGCTCTCAACAATCATTCACCCCATCAGGTTTTCAGTGAACACCTTTTTGTCTGTCAACAACATCTTGAAGACAAGGGGGCTACCTGTGAAGCTTGAGATTGTGGAAGACAAGCCTAGGCTTGCATGGTTTGAGCTGAAAGCGAAGATGACCCACAGGACAGGGGAAGAGGATTAGAAATACCCCACGAAACTTTTAGACAAAGTTTCGTGGGGTTCTTGTATTTTATAGGCATTTTAGTTAAAGTGCTTTCTGTAAGGTCAAAGATAGCGGGCAGTCAATAGACAAAAGACCCGCCGAGACGAAGCTTTTCAGCTTTTACTCTTTTCGACCTTATTGGTCGATTTTTTAGTTTAAGAACTAAAACAAATGGCATTAACAAAACAAAAAAAAGGAGAAATTCTAAAAAAACTTGAAGACATCGCTCAAAAGGCCAAAACTTTAGTTTTTGTGAATTTCAAAGGGCTTACAGTAGCGGACCAGCAATCTTTGAGACGTTCTCTTAAGGAAGAAGCTGTGTCTTATACCGTTGCCAAGAAAACTCTCATAAAAAAGGCACTTTCTGGCCTAAAAACAGAAGGAAATCAGCCAGAACTGGAGGGGGAACTAGCAATTGCTTATGGCGAAGATCTAGTAGCTCCTGCAAGAGGTGTATTTGGATTTCAGAAAAAGTTGCCTGAACAAATAAAAATTTTAGGGGGAATCTTCGATGGCAAGTATATGTCTAAATTAGAAATAGAGGGCATTGCTTCCATCCCAGACATGCAAACGTTGCGCGGTATGTTCGTAAACATTATCAATTCACCTATCCAGCGCGTAGCTATTGCGCTTAATGAGGTGGCTAAAAATAAAAACGCATAATCATGACACAAGAACAAATTATCGAAGCAGTAGAAAAGATGAGCGTACTTGAACTTAATACGCTTGTGAAAGCGATTGAGGAAAAGTGGGGTGTATCAGCTACAGCGGTCGCTGCCTCTCCGGTAGCCGGTGCATCAGCTGCGGAAGAAAAATCAGCTTTTGCTGTTGAACTTACAGATGGCGGTGCAAATAAAATCGCTGTTATCAAAGTAGTCAAGGAAGTGTTGGCGCTAGGTTTGAAAGAAGCAAAAGATTTGGTTGATGGAGCACCTGCAATATTAAAACCAGATATGAAGAAAGAAGACGCAGAGGCACTCAAAGCAAAGATTGAAGAAGCTGGAGGTAAAGTTACACTCAAATAATATCGGTTTTTGGTGTGCATAAAACGAAAAACTCGTCCGTTTAAGGGGCGAGTTTTTTGTTTCTTCATTTCGGCATTAGATACCAAAGAGCCAATGTGCCATATATCAATTTCACTAGGTTCACTCGGGCGTATTTGTTTGAGTACACTTTTAGCCCGAACTTTAGTGCATCAAACAAGTCGCCCATCGCCACGACCAAGATGAATATGATAATTCCATCAAGGAGTGGCAATTTGTATAGCCGATAAATCAACGACGATATCAATGCCATGGGTATGCCGAGGATTGCACCGACAACAAAATCCGCAATCATGTACTCAGTAGCGTACGGATCATCCCGAAGTTTCAAGGCAGTCTCCTGTGAGGTCTTTGCCGATTATTAATATAGATTTATCAGTTTGTCAATAGACCTAAGTAGTTCAAAAGAAAAACACCCCCGCGATCAAACGATCGCGGGGGTGTTTATGTACTAAGCTACGCTCGAGCAAACGGGCGACAGACTCGCGCCTTAAGAGCTCTGAAGCGGAGGTGAACCGTCTGATTGCGCTTCGGCAGTGCCCCAACGCTTACCGGAAGGGGCTTGCCAATGCATGCGACATGAGAGAATTCGGTGCTGTACTTGCGTTCAAGTTCCAGCCGGAGTTTCTCTTCCCGCTTGTGTATCTTTTCTCCCTCTTTGCGCATTCGTTTTTCATGGGCACTTTCCGTTTCCGCAAGAAATGCGAAGGACGGTAGTTTCCATGCGGGCTTCCTGTTAGCAACCCACCGAACGAGCAACCTGAGCAGGGTGACGGCGTACGCGAGCGCCAGTACGATGCCCGCAAGGACTCCCACCTTAGCTGCGATACCCCACAACCCAAAGTAGTTAATGACCCACGCGAGTGAGCCAATAACGACAACTCGTGGTGGTTGTAGCCACCGCACATACCACGGTCGAGTCCCTCCCCACTTGTTATACAGGAAGATATTTCTCGAGTGCTTGAAGTAACTGCGGTTCCTGTTTTCAGGAAGCACGTCGCTTGTGTCTTGGAGGAATGGATGCAGAATCGCACCCCAGTTAATTCCTGTTATCCCAACAAAGGTAGAGAAGACGCCAGACAAGAGCCTTATTACCCCCACAAGAGTGACCCACAGCAAAACCGTGGGCGGTTGGACAGAGTAGGCGAGAATGCGCCGTTTGCGGAAAGCACACTGGTCGAACGGTGTGTTGGCAAACCACAAATTGACCCACCACTGCTCCCATGCGGACGGTTCTTTCGCGAAGAATTCTCGCGGAATCACCACACTGATAGAAGCCGTCACGCCCTGGACTAATTTGATGGGGCGTATCCACTCTCCACCCCCACGGACCTCAACCTCCTTTAATCCGGTTGGGTCGAAGACTTTTACATTGAGATCCTCAACGTACCGGTATAGCGAGCTCTCTCTTATGTCGCTATTCCAGACGCGGGCCTGGTCCTTGAGCCAAGAAACGTATCTGGTCCAGACAATGACCGCATTCAGGCTGTGTTTGCCGGCCCTGTCGAGCTCGATGTACTCCATTCCTTGGTCGAGAGGCACGAGTACGCGCTTCACTTCTCTGTGATAGTACGGGTCCTCGTTCTCTTCATGTCTTACCGAGATGAAGAGAAATGGCCTGAGCACATCCTGTGCTTTGAGTTCATCAAGCACAGACTTGTCAACACACCAGCGTATCGGAATTACTGGTTCCGAGTGCTCCGTGTTGTCTACGAAAAGTGTTAGTTTTGACACTGTACCTCCCTTGAGGTTGGCCTGAGTTAGCTTAATTTGAAACGAGCATTCCATGCGCAGTTATAATAATTTTTTGACTTTTGTCAAGTAGCGAGTGAAAAGATGGGTATTTACTTGCAGAACTAAAATATAGGATTAGAATCCGAGGTACTGATTATAGCGATGACGGACTTAATACTGGAAAAACTATTTGGAGGCACGGCTACCGTAAGAGTAATGAGGGTATTTCTTTTTAATGACGACTTACTGCTTTGCCATGATGAAGTAGCTCAAAAAGTGCACGAAAATGTTGAATGGGTAAAAAACGCACTCGACCACCTCGAAAAAGTGGGCTTTTTGAAGAAAAAAAACATTTTGCGAGAAGTAATTGAGACAAAAAACGGGAAATCCAAGCTCAAAGTAAAAAAAATAAAGAAAATCAAAAAACAAGCGTGGTTTATTAACCCCAATTTTCCTCTCACAGATGCACTACGCCAGTTTTTCTACAGAGCGAATGTTATTTCTCCTAAAACGGTTTTGTCTAAAGTAAGTCATGCTGGTAATTTAAAACTTGTAGCTACATGCGGAGTTTTTTTTGAAGACCCCGATGCGAGATTGGATTTACTTATTGTTGGCGATAGTTTGAAGAAGAATTATTTGGACAAAGGGGTTGGCCTTATAGAAGCTTTATTGGGCAGGGAAGTAAGGTATGCAGCCTTTGAAACTCCAGAGTTTTTATATAGATATGGAATGTACGACAAGCTGGTAAGGGACGTTTTTGATTTTAAGCACGAGAAAATACTCAATAAACTAGCCATATTTGGGGAACAGGAAGCTCAACAGGTGTAATTGTTTAAAAAAAATCAGCCTAAAAAACTCTCCACTAAATTTATCCCCACTCTATTCACACGCGTATTCTATGGCTAATTTAAAGGAGTACAATATGGGGTAGGGTCTCAAAAATTATTAAAATAATATAAAGTTAAGCATATGTTAGTGCAGACATGGGGTGATGTTTTGACAACAGCCTTTCAAGGTATGTGGGTTGGCGTAGCAGGATTTTTACCGAATCTTGTTGTTGCCATCATCATAGTAGTCTTGGGATGGCTTATCGGTGCGGTTATCGGTAAAGCAGTTTGGCAGATTTTCCGTTCTATCCGCGTTGACGATGCTCTTAAAAAGACTGGTTTTGATGAATTGCTTCGAAGAAGCGGTTTAGACCTCAATTCCGGTGCTTTTGTAGGAGGTTTGGTGAAGTGGTTCATTATCGTTGTGTTTTTCATCGCAGCATTTGAGGTTTTGGGCCTTCGACAGGTCAATGCCTTCTTGTCTCAGGTGGTACTAGGCTACTTACCGCAGGTAATAGTGGCTGTTTTGGTACTTCTTGTAGCAGGAGTTGTTGGAGATGTAGTGCAAAGAATAGTAAACGCTTCAGCAAGAGCAGCAGAAATTCGTTCTGCTCACACTCTTGGAACCCTTTCTCGTTGGGCTATCTGGATCTTTGGTCTTTTGGTAGCTCTATCACAGTTAGGAATTGGAGTTCAAATTATTCAGACCCTATTTATGGGAGTAGTAGTAGCTTTGTCTCTCGCTTTCGGCCTTTCATTTGGTCTTGGCGGTCAGCAGGCTGCTTCTCAATGGATCGACAAAGCTCGATCAGAAATGCAAGGTAGATAATCGCGAAGGGCTTATTAAAGTCCAGAGCGACTACCGGCATATAGGTATCCGGAAGATATGACGAAAATCCCGCCAAAAGCGGGATTTTCGTTTGGAAAGAAATTTGCTTTTTTCATAGTGCTCTGTATTATATTGAAACCGCCGTACGGCTTTTTTCTTTGTCTTCATTCTACCGTTTAGCATGATGGCAAATGGCGGATCTTTATATCCGTTTAGTGTATTTGGCTCTTCAAAGCTCTCGCGCGATGAGCCAGCTACGCTAGACGATTTAAAAAACTTAATACATTAAACATAAATTACTAATATGGCAGATTTTGATCGTTCAAAACCGCACGTAAACGTAGGTACAATCGGCCACGTTGACCACGGCAAAACTACCCTCACAGCCGCTATCTTGAAATGTCTTGATAGGCAGGGAAATGGTTACAGCGCAAAAGTTGTAGGCATTGACGGCATTGATAAGGCCCCAGAAGAAAAGGCAAGAGGTATTACCATTGCTCTTTCTCACAACGAATACGCAACCCCAACTCGTCACTATGCTCACATTGACGCTCCGGGTCACGCTGACTACATCAAGAACATGATTACAGGTGCTGCCCAGATGGACGGCGCTATTTTGGTGGTAGCTGCAACAGACGGCGTTATGCCACAGACTCGTGAACACATCCTTCTTGCTCGTCAGGTAGGTGTGCCTAAGGTTATAGTGTTCCTAAACAAGTGCGACATGGTACCAGATGCAGAACTCATTGATTTGGTGGAAGAAGAGGTACGCGAGCTTCTAACAAAGCAGAATTATGATGGAGCCAACGCTCCTATTATCCGCGGGTCCGGTCTTAAAGCTCTTGAGTCTGCAAACAACGACGATGAATGGGCAAAGAAGATTATGGATCTTGTGAATGCACTCGATACCTACATTCCAGTTCCAGAAAGAGAAGTAGACAAACCATTCCTAATGCCTATTGAGGATATATTCTCAATCGAAGGAAGAGGCACAGTAGCTACAGGAAGAATTGAGAGAGGAAAGCTAAAGGTAGGTGAAGAAATTGAAATTGTAGGTTTGAAAGATACTGCAAAATCAACTGTTACTGGAATCGAAATGTTTAACAAGAGCTTGCAGGAAGGAATGGCAGGAGATAACGCCGGCATTCTATTGAGAGGTACAAAGAAAGAAGACTTGACCAGAGGTCAGGTGCTTGCAAAACCAGGCTCAGTTACACCTCATACAGACTTCGAGGCAGAAGTGTACATCTTGAAGAAAGAAGAGGGCGGTCGTCACACCCCGTTCTTTACAGGATACAAACCACAGTTCTACATAAGAACTACTGATGTAACAGGAGAAGTTACTTTGGCTCAGGGCGTTGAAATGGTAATGCCTGGAGATACAGTTACATTCAAAGTAAAACTAGTAGCACCAGTTGCCCTAGAAGAGAAGCAGAGATTTGCTATCAGAGAGGGTGGCAAAACAGTAGGTGCAGGAGTTATTACTAAAGTTGTAGCTTAATCAAAAATAGTTCCTTACAACATGGCCACTAGAGCAAAAAAAACATCTGAAACAGAAAAACCAGTCGCAAAAAAAGCGAAGAAGGAAGAAGCTACAGTTTCCCGTCTTCGTATAAGAGTTCGTGCGTACGAAAACAAAATTTTAGATGTATCTGTGAAGCAGATTATCGACACTGCCCTTCGCTTTGATGCGGAAGTGCATGGTCCGATTCCTCTGCCTACAGAATTCAAGAAGTACACAGTCAATCGTTCAGCTTTCATCTACAAAAATGCGCGAGAGCAATTTGAGATGAGAATTCACAAGCGACTGATAGACATCTTGAACCCAACACCAAAGCTCATAGAGTCTTTGACCAATCTTTCATTGCCATCAGGCGTGATGATTGATGTGAAGATTATTTAAAGTCTTCACTAGGCAAGATGGGAAGAGGCTGGTATACTCCGCTTCTCATCCAATACCAAAATGAAATTTATTCTTGGAGAAAAAAAGGAAATGACGCAAGTCTTTGATGACAAAGGCGCTGTTTCTGCTGCCACTATTATTTCAGCTGGCCCAATGGTCGTAACCCAAGTTAGAACAAAAGAAAAAGACGGCTACGAATCTGTACAAGTGGGCTATGGAACAAGAAAGGCAAAAAGAATCTCTAAGGCGGTAAAGGGCCATGTAAAGGAGCTAGGAAGCTTCAAAGAGATAAGAGAATTCAGAGACAATGACCCCTTAAACCTAGAGAGAGGAGCAAAGATAGATGTATCAACATTTTCTGTGGGCGATGTAGTGGTGGTAAGTGCTATCTCCAAAGCCAAAGGCTTTCAGGGGGTGGTAAAAAGGCATGGTTTCAAAGGAGGCCCACGTACACACGGTCAAAAACACTCAGAACGTGAGCCGGGTTCCATTGGTGGAGGCCTTAGAACTAAAGTGCCAAGAGGCAAAAGAATGGCAGGCAGAATGGGCGGAGTAAGAATTACTGTAAAAAACTTGAAAGTATTACAAGTGGTTCCAGAAACCAACGAAATACTTTTAAGTGGCGCAGTGCCAGGTCGAAGAGGTACGCTTGTTGAAATTGTGAGCGCAAAATCATAAATTCTAAAATGGAATTAACCGTATATACAAAAGAAGGAAAGAAATCGAGAGAAATTGCTTTGCCAGCTAAGGTTTTTGGCGCCAGACAAAACAAAGACCTTGTTCACCAAGTAGTGGTGTCTCAAACATCAAGCGCTCGTTCTCCTATTGCTCACACAAAAACTCGCGGGGATGTGCGTGGTGGAGGTAAAAAACCATGGCAACAAAAAGGTACTGGTCGAGCAAGGCATGGCTCTACTCGCTCACCTATATGGGTAGGAGGAGGAGTTTCTCATGGACCAAGGAACGATAAAAATTTCGATAGAAAGATAAATAAAAAAATGAAGGTCGCTGCTTTGGCCTCAGTCCTCTCAATGAAGGCAAGAGACAATGAACTCCTGCTTATTGAAGACTTTGTATTGGCAGGCAAAACTAAAGACGGTGTAGCCATCATAAAAGCTTTGGCTAAAGGATCGGGAGCAAAATCTTTATCTGAGAAAAGAAAAAACGCAGGCTATATTTTGTTTGCAGTTAAAAATCCTATAACAGAAAGAGCATTAAGAAACATTGGCAACATAACAATAGGGGAAGTGAGAAATTTAGATGTGGTTTCAGCACTCTCATATAAATACATAGTTTTGGTAAACCCAGAGAAATCTTTTGAAATCCTTGAATCAAAGTTTGGCAATACTACAGAAAAAACAATTACAGAAGACGCACAAAAGCCTGCAAAAAAAGTAGCCAAGAAATCTCCAGCCAAGAAAACAAAGGCCAAAGTAATAAAGAAATAAGATGATAAAAAGAAACGCGAAAACTAATGTTTTTATACTAAAGTCTCCAAGAGTCACGGAGAAGGCCTCTATGCTCGCAGAAAAAAATATTTTTGTGTTCAATGTAGATTTGTCGGCTGATGCAAAATCTGTGGCAAAGGCTGTAGAAGCGCAGTACAAAGTTAAACCGGAGAGAGTAAATATTATTCGTATAAGAGCGAAAAATACCAACGTTAAAAACAGACTGGGGAAAACTACTCGTGGTAAAAAAGCTTATGTTTTTCTTAAAAAAGGTGACACTCTTAAATTGATATAAGAGATAACGAATAAAGAGATGAAAAAATTTAAACCCACAACCAAATCTAGGCGCCACATGACGGTTTTGCCTTTTAAGGGAACTGTGACCACAAATGAGCCTGAGAAATCCCTAACTAGAGGGAGAAAGCGCCATATGGGGCGCAATGCTCATGGCAGAATTACTGTCCAACATAAAGGCGGAGGACACAAAAGACTCTTTAGAGAGATAGATTTTTCTTACGATAAATTTGATATTCCTTACACAGTAAAAACTGTCGAGTATGACCCAAACAGAACAGGCTACATTGGCTTGGTTTTCTATAAAGACGGAGCAAAGAGATATGTTCTTCTTCCAAAGTCTGCCAAAGTTGGCGACACATTCATAACATCTGAGACTGCGCCGGAAACTGCAGGCAATAGATTGCCTCTGCACAAACTTACAGTAGGAACATTTGTTTATAATATTTCTCTTAAAAAAGGCGGTGCTGCCAAAATAGCTCGTTCGGCTGGAAATTATGCAGAAGTGGTTGCTAAAGATGGCGATTGGGTTGATATAAAGATGCCTTCAACTGAAATAAGAAAAATTCACAAAAATGCATGGGGCTCAATTGGTGAAGTTTCAAATCCAGAATCTCGTTTGGTAAATTTGGGTAAAGCAGGTCGTTCAAGATGGCTTGGTATTCGTCCTACAGTTCGTGGTACTGCAATGAACCCAGTAGACCATCCACATGGAGGAGGTGAGGGACGTCAGGGAAGAGGGCATCGCCGTGCAAGAACTCGTCACGGAAAACCAACAGGTAAGGGTCAGAAGTCTCGTCGCGCAAAGAAATACTCAAATGTGTTTATAGTTTCAAGACGTCGTGTAGGAAAGAAGAGATAAAGAATAGCTCGGTATCAAATATTTTGAACCAGCTACTGCTCCAGTGCCTATAAAATTATAGTCGTCTCGTAACGCAAAATAGGCAACTCGTCGCAAGCTCCTCAAACACTCCCATTTTGCTATTCGACTCCTTAATTTTTAATAGTCACTTCCCGCGAGTTTCAAAATACTTGATGCCTCGCTTTAAGTAAAAACGGCTCAATAGGGGGTTTATTTAAGGGACCTAGAAAGTCCTTGACTTTTTGGTATGTTGTGTGATATAATTGAGAGCAGATAGGTGGTTCTCGGGCATATGCCCAAACAATCAAGAAAGGAGGAGGTCATGCAGAACGTGAGCGTTGCGCTCATTTTGATGGTGCTGTTCACGGTTCTCGCGTACGTGCGCTTGGCTGGCCTCGTCTACAAGTCGAGCGTGTCGGGCGTGAAGCCGAACATCGCGAGCTGGTTACCATGGCTCGTTGTGGACGGCTCAGTATGTTTCGCGTCGATCGCGCTTGGGGCAATTACCGCCTCTATCCTCTTCGGCGTCTTCACTCTCGGGGCAGCAGTAATTATCGCCTTGGTAGTGAAGAATGGCGAGATCAAGCTGTCCACGATGGACAAGGTTTCGCTTGTACTGAGCGCCATTGCGTTTGTTGCATGGAAGCTCACAAGTGAACCGAGGATGGCGCTCTACCTCAATGTCTTTATCGCTGTCATGGCGACGATTCCGACATTGAGGCAGGCCCTGATCGACCCAAAGCTTGAAGACGGCCGAGTCTGGCTACTCTTCATGGCGGGCGGAGGAGCAAACCTGTTTGCCATCGAAAGATGGACCATGGTGGATGCCTTTCCGGCGGTTGTTGTCTTCGTTCTTCAGATTGCTCTTGCCTATGCCTCGAACCGAGAAGAGAAGTGGTTCAGGCTGGAACGGTAGAGAGAGGGGCCGGAACGCTTGCGTTCCGGCCCTTTGTACTATAATATTTTGCCGAAGCTCCTCTGGGGCTGTTTTATTTCATTTATGACACGATCGTCTCACAAAGGTCCATATGTATACGAAAAACTCCTAAAAAAAATGGGAGGCAAAAAGCCTGCAGAAGTGGGTGTTATTAAAACATGGGCGAGAGACAGTCAGATAGCCCCTGAAATGGTGGGCTACACTTTTGGGGTTCACAATGGCAAAGATTTCATAGAAGTTTTTGTTACAGAGGACATGGTAGGACACAGACTGGGCGAATTTTCTCCTACTCGTAAATTTATAAAACACGGAGGAAAAATGCAGAAGGAATTGGAAGCAGCCAAGAAACAGGCAGAAATTACTGCTGCTCAATCCGCTAAAGCTTCTGCTGATGCAGGAAAAAATAAAGCTCCAGCTAAATAATTAACATGGCAGAATCAAAAGCAATTTTAAGATCATATAGACAGACTCCAAGAAAGACTCGAAGAGTTGCTGTTTTGATAAAGGGTAAAAAAGTTTCTGATGCGAAAAATCTTTTAGACTACACTATTAAACGCCCAGCACTTCCTATAAAAAAACTTCTTTCTTCTGCTGTCGCTAATGCTAAATCACAAGGCCTTACCGAAGAGTCTCTTTTTGTTAAGGATATTAGAGTAGACAATGGCGGAATGTTTAAAAGATTTCGCCCTGCTTCACGCGGTTCAGCACACCCTGTAAAGAAGCGCATGAGTCATCTCATAGTAGTAGTATCAACAGAAGCGCCAAAAGGGAAAGGTCGTAAGTCAAAAAGCTTAAAAACTAAGGCAAAAAACCAATAACATGAGCCATACAGTACACCCATATTCTCATAGGCTAGGAATCATAAGAGATTGGAAATCTCGTTGGTTTGCTACGAAGAAAAAATACCCAACAATGCTGAGGGGTGATTTGATTATAAGAAATTTTATAGACAAAAAACTTCGCGGTTCATATATATCCGATATTCAAATTGAAAGAAGCGAAAAGAATTTGAGAGTTATTTTAGAGACTTCAAGGCCGGGCGTTATTATAGGCCGTTCAGGAGATGGTGCTACCAAGCTTAAGGATGAGATAACCAAACTTTTAAAATCAAAAAATCTTTTGGGTAATCTTGAAGTAAAACTCGATATAAAAGAAATTAAATCTCCAGAATCAAATGCCATGATAGTGGCTCAAATGGTTGCAGAAGGGCTAGAGAAGCGTTTGCCATACAGAAGAGTACAAAAGCAGATGGTTGAGAAGGTAATGGCCAATAGAGATGTAAAAGGCATAAAAATAACCATCGGGGGACGCCTCGCGGGCTCGACCATTGCGAGATCGGAAACTAGAAAATTAGGAAGAATTCCTTTGCAGACACTTCGTTCAGATATAGATTATGCTCACTACGAAGCCAAATTGCCTTACGGCAATTTGGGCATAAAAGTTTGGATTTACAGGGGCGACATTTTCGCTGAAAAAAATTAAAAACATGTTGGTACCAAAAAAAGTAAAATATAGAAAGTGGCACGTAATGCGCAGAAACCCGAAGAGAGTCGGGGTAGCTTCTCGTGGAGCAACTGTGGCTTTCGGTCAGTTTGGACTAAAGGCCACTTCTCAAAAGAGAGTAAGGTCAAATCAGATAGAAGCCGCTAGAAAAGCGATTTCAAAAGCAGTAGGGAAAACAGGTAAAGTTTGGATTCGTATTTTCCCAGATATGCCGTACACTCAAAAGCCAGCTGAAGTAAAAATGGGAAAGGGAAAAGGAGAATTGCAGGGCTATCAGGTCGAAGTGTGGCCTGGAAGAATCGTATTTGAGGTGGACGGTGTTACTCCTGAAGTGGCAAAAGAGGCTCTCCGAAAGGGCGGGACCAAACTTCCATTGAAAACTAAAGTAGTGGAAAGACACTAGACTCAATAATGAACAAAGAATTAAATAAAAAAACAGTCGACGATTTAATGAAAATTCTTTCAGAAAAAAGGGAAGCTTTGAAGACATTTAGATTTGCAAAAGAAGGTTCAAAAACTAGAAATGTTAGGGAAGGTAGAAACATAAGAAAAGAAATTGCCCGCACTCTTACTGAAGTTAATTCTAGAGCAAACAAGAAATAAAAATATGAAAAAAACACAGACAGAAACAAAATCAAAGAAAAGAACACTTACAGGAATTGTGGTATCAGACAAGATGAAGGATACCGTGGTTGTTTCTGTGAAAACTTACAAAAAACATCCTCGTTATGGCAAGTACATTTCTCTTTCCAAAAAATATAAAGCCCACGACAAAGGAAACATAAAAAAAATCGGCGAAAAGGTAACCATAGAGGAATCTCGCCCAATTTCAAAAGACAAACACTTTGTGGTAGTCTCTTAATCTAAAACATATGATCCAACCACGCTCAATAGTAAAAGTAGCAGATAACTCCGGAGCTAAAATAGCCAGAGTTTTCAAGGTATTAGGGGCTTCCAAGAAACGCTATGCCTATATAGGGGATGTGGTTGTTTTGTCTGTTCAAAAAGCAGAACCTAGAAAACCCGTAAAGAAGAAGGATATAGTCTATGGGGTCGTAGTAAGGTCAAGGGTTGCTACAAAAAGAATAGATGGTTCGTATATCCGTTTCGATGAAAATGCAGTTGTTTTGGTCGACAAAGCAAAACATGAACCAATTGCTGGGCGCGTGTTCGGACCTATCCCAAGAGAATTGGGAGAGAAGGGGTTTCAGTCTATTATCTCTTTGGCGCCAGAAGTAGTATAAATAAATAAAATGAAGATTAAAAAAGGCGACAATGTAATAGTGATTTCAGGAAAAGACAAAGGCAAGACAGGAGCTGTTGTTAAGGCCTACCCTAGAGAAAATAAGGTTTTAGTAGAAGGTGTAAATGTAAAATTTATACATAAAAGACCCGGCAAAAATATAAAAGAAGGCCAGAAAATAGAAAAATCTCTACCTATGAATGTTTCAAATGTTATGGTAGTTGATCCCAAAACAAAGAAAGGCACTAGAATAAAGTTTCAAATGGAAAAAGGTAAAAAAGTTAGAATAGCATCTAAATCTGGCCAGAAAATAGCATAACTAACATGGAATCTGTAAAAGAAAAACAAAAAAAGGCATATAACTCAATGAAGGGTGCTTTTCATTATAAAAATAGCATGCAGGCTCCAAGACTATTAAAAATTGTTGTTTCGGCCGGTGTGGGATCATTCAAAGATAAAAACAAAATAAAAATCGCTGAAGACAGACTAGCAAAAATAACTGGGCAAAAAGCTTCACAGCGAGGGGCTAAACAGTCTGTGGCATCTTACAAAACAAGGCAGGGCGACATAGTGGGTCTGCAGGTGACCTTGAGGGGCCATAGAATGTATGAGTTTTTGGATAAATTAATCCATATAGCTCTTCCGAGAACCAAGGACTTTAGGGGAATATCAAAAACTTCGGCAGATGAGATGGGCAACCTTACTTTTGGCATAAAGGAGCACACCATTTTCCCTGAAACCTCTGACGAGGAGCTAAAAGATGTTTTTGGCATGGCTATTACGGTGGTTACTAGCGCCAAGAACAAGCAGGAACTGGTAGAGTTTTTGACTATTCTAGGGATACCGTTTAAGGCCTAATTTCGTTGACATAAAGGGCTAATTCCTATAGTATTTTGCGAGCTCCTCTGGGGCTGTTTTATTTCATATGGCAAAGAAATCAGTAATAGCAAGATCGCTCAAAGAACCCAAGTTTTCCACTCGGGCTGTTAATAGATGCTTTAGATGCGGAAGAAAGCGCGGGTATATGAGAGATTTCGATTTGTGCAGAATTTGCTTTAGAGAATTGGCCAATGAAGGCAAAATTCCAGGTATTAAAAAATCATCTTGGTAAAAAATGACAGATAGGATTTCAGACATGCTAAATAGAATGAAAAATGCAGGGGCAGTCGGCCACGAGGTTGTAGCTGTGCCTTATTCTTCTATAAATCTTTCAATACTAGACATACTCAAAGGCCACAGTTTTATAGAAGATTTTGAAAAGCCTGATAAAAATAGCAGAACCATAGAGGTCACTTTGAAATATAAAAATGGCAAGCACAGAATAAGAGGCTCAAAAAGGTACTCAAAATCATCGAGAAGAGTTTATAAAAGAGTTAGCGATATTCGCTCAGTAAAAAATGGTTACGGAATAATGGTGCTCTCTACCTCGAAGGGTCTGAAGACTGATGCAGAAGCAAAAAAGGAAGAGGTAGGCGGAGAGGCTTTGTTTGCAATTTGGTAAAAATAAAATATGTCACGCATTGCTAAAAAAGGAATAGTAATACCAGAAGGGACCACAGTAAGTGTTTCTGGTGATTCAGTATCCGTAAAAGGTCCTCATGGAGAGTTAATGAAAAAAATATCCTATCTAATTAACGTATTAATATCTGAAAACAATATTTCTTTTTCAACCAAAAATAATTCTCTAGAAGCCAGAAGCTCTTTGGGTACTACTGCTGCTCATATCAAAAACATGATTAAGGGTGTAAACGAGAAATATACAAAGAAGCTTATCTTGGAAGGTGTGGGGTACAAAATGGAGGTTCAGGGTAATAGTATAAAGTTTGCACTAGGCTTTTCTCACCCTGTAGTTTTGGCTATTCCAGACGGCTTGAATGTGTCTATTGAAAAAGGGAATATGACTATTACTGGCATTGATAAAGATCTCTTGGGAGGCTTTGCAGCAAAAGTCAGGTCTCTTAAGGAGCCAGAACCATACAAAGGCAAAGGCTTTAGATATGACAACGAGATAATAAAGAGAAAACAGGGCAAAAAATCTGTATAAAAAAGATGAAAAGCATTAGCCAAAAAAAACAAATAAAAAGAGTAAGAAGACACGCTCGCATCAGAGCAAAAGTTGTTGGTACACCAGAAATGCCTAGACTTTCTATATACAAATCCAATAAATATATTTGGGCCCAATTGGTAGATGATACGAATAAAAAAACACTAGTGTCCGCAACCACTAAAGGCACCAAAGGCAAAAATGAAACAGAGCGGGCAAAAATTGCAGGCAGTGAACTAGCAAAGCTTGCCAAAGCTAAGGGCGTAACAAAGGTAGTTTTTGACCGTGGTGGTTTCATATATACTGGTCGCGTGCGCGCCTTTGCTGATGGAGCTCGTGAAGGAGGACTGAATTTTTAAATAATTATATGGACGATCAAAATATAACAATCACAAATACCGAAGCTATAAACACACCAAAAGAGGTCGTGACGCCAGTGGCTGAAAGCAAAAAAATTGAAAGAGCTCCACGAGAAAAAAATGAGAGACGCAACAATCGAAGAAGAGGTTCAAGAGAAGAAAAACCCAAATCTGAATTTGACCACAAGCTTATTACCATAAGAAGAGTTTCAAGAACCGTTGCTGGGGGACGCAGATTTTCTTTCTCTGCTCTAGTGGTAGTGGGTAACAGAAAAGGTAAAGTTGGAATAGGGCAGGGCAAATCAGGCGACACTCCTATTGCCATAGAGAAGGCAGTTCGAGATGCAAAAAAACATCTTGTTTCAATCGAGCTAACCAAACAAGGGAGAATTCCACACGAGACACAAGCCAAATATTCGAGCGCAAGAGTGAAGATAATGCCTGCTCCAGGCAGAGGTATTCTCGCAGGGTCGGCAACCCGTTCAGTACTTGAACTCGCTGGAATAAAAGAGGTGAATGCTAAAATATTATCTAGCTCCAAAAATGCTCTAAATATTGCTCAAGCAACGGTTTTAGCGCTCAAATCTCTTAACGGTGCCGAAAGAGTAAAGAAAAACTAATAACATGCAATTAAATACTCTAAAAAGAAAAACAGCTCTCAAAAAATCAGCACGTGTTGGGCGTGGCGGAACTCGTGGTAAAACTGCAGGTAGGGGGACAAAGGGACAGAACGCAAGGTCTGGGAGAAAAAAGAGACCAGAAGAAAGAGACATCATAAAAAAACTTCCCAAACTAAGAGGCAGAGGAGCGAACTCGAATACAAGTATTCAAACCAAACCCGCTACCGTTAATCTTATAAAAATTGCAAACCTTCCAAAAGGCGAGGTTACTGCAAAAACACTTGCGTCTTTGGGCTTGATAAAAAAGAAAGGAAAATATCTTCCTCAAGTAAAAATAGTTGGTACAGCTGAAGTAAAAAATTCTTTGATTTTGGTAGGTATGAAAGTGTCCCTTTCTTCAAAGAAGAACATAGAATCTGCAGGAGGTTCCATAAAGAACTAAAATGAACTCATTTATAGCCAAAACGAAATTACTCTTCGAAGACAGTTTAATGAGAAAGAGGATATATTTTGTATTCTTCTCGCTGTTCCTTTTTAGAGTTATGTCTGTAATCCCAATTCCGGGCATAGACACTAGCAGGTTGGCAGATTTCTTTGCCCAAAACCAATTTTTAGGGCTTATAAGTGTATTTACTGGAGGAGGTCTTAGTTCTCTCTCTATAGTGATGCTCGGTGTGGGTCCGTACATAACAGGGTCTATCATTATGCAACTCCTTACTATCGTTTTCCCTAAATTAAAAGCTATGTATCAAGAAGAGGGAGACGCTGGAAGAAAGAAATTTGCGCAGTATTCAAGAATGCTCACTATTCCTCTAGCTTTGCTACAAGGATTCAGCTTCCTCACACTTCTTTCAAGACAAGGGGTAATTCCTCAATTGCTAGGATCAGAAATGATTCTTAACTTAATAATTATTACTGCGGGTTCGATGCTTCTAATGTGGATAGGAGAACTTATTTCAGAATATGGAGTGGGCTCTGGTGTTTCTCTCCTCATTTTTGCAGGCATTGTTGCTTCTTTGCCCCAGCAACTCGGCCAGCTTCTAGTATCTTTCCAGCCCCAAGATATTCCTGTTTACCTAGCTTTCCTTGTCGCCTCAGTCCTTGTTATTTTAGGAGTGGTAGTGGTGACAGAAGCCGAAAGACCCATTCCTGTGACCTATGCAAAAAGAGTAAGGGGAAACAAAATTTACGGTGGTATGTCGACATATCTACCTATCAGGATAAATCAGGCCGGCGTGATACCCATAATCTTTGCTCTCTCAATATTGTTGTTTCCTCAAATGCTATTTAATTTCTTTGCGTCTTCAACCAATTCAATAATTAGTCAGGTGGCATCAGTGGGCAATTCAATTCTGTCTAATCAGTGGGTTTACGGGATAGCATATTTCGTGCTTATCTTTTTGTTTACCTATTTTTATACTGCTGTTACATTTGACCCAGATCAGATGGCTAACAATTTACAGAAAAATGGGGCATTTATTCCAGGCGTCAGACCAGGCCAATCCACTTCCGAATATGTTGCAAAGATTTTGACCAGACTCACATTACTAGGAGCAGTATTTTTGGGTGTAATTGCTGTTCTACCTCTTATCATGAAAGCTCTTACCGGCATACAAGCTCTCGCTATCGGCGGTACAGCTCTTCTCATTGTTGTTTCTGTTGTGCTAGACCTCGTAAAGAAACTAGACGCACAAGTCACTGCTCGCGAATACTAAAAAAACGCTCGCCATATTCTCCGGCGTTCACGCATAACCCCGTCCTGCGACGGGGCTCGCTGTCTCTCAGTTTTTTAATCCCGCTAACAAGCGGGATGCCGTGCTAAAAAACTTCCGAGACGAACGGCGGAGAATATGACTCGCTTTAAAGTTTAATAAAAGAAAGTGTACAATATTGTCATGGATAAAGATGTTTACATTTTTGTAGGTAGGTCTGGGTGTGGGAAGGGGACACAAAAAGATCTTTTAATAAAAAAGTTGCAAAGTCTCAACCTCCCATATCTTTCGATGTATGTTGGGGATTTTTTGAGAGAATTTCAAAATACAGGCAGTGATGTGGCAAAAAGAATAAAAATTGGAATGGATCGGGGGACTCTGGCCCCATCCTTTGTAGCGGTTTCGTCTTGGGGAAATGTTTTAATGCGTGATTATAAAGAGGGACAGTCCTTAATCTTTGATGGAACCCCGCGTACCTTAGCCGAAGCTTATGTACTGGAATCAGCTTTTGATTTTTTGGATTTCGTTCACCCTATAGTTGTTCATTTAAACGTTTCAAATAAATGGTCAAAAGATAGATTGCTAGCAAGAGGTAGAAAAGATGATACCGAAATAGAAATAGAAGAAAGGCTCACTTGGTTTGAGACAAATGTAACGCCAGTTATAAACTATTTTAGAGGAAGAACTAGTTATCAATTTATAGAAGTAAATGGAGAGCAGACCATAGATCAGGTTGCGTCAGACATTATGCGTCAGTTGCCATTTTTGAATAAGGCTCCAAATCCGAGCACTGTCGCTAGATCCTACGGCTATGTTTCCTCGTCAGAAGCTGTTAATATGCCACAAAATGTCAATAAGAATCAAAACATTAGCGGAAATCAAAACCCTTAGAGAGGGCGGAAGGCGCCACGCCAAAATTCTTTCTGAATTGGTAGAAATGGTAAAACCCGGGGTTTCGGCTAATGAACTGAATGAATACGCTTCAAAAAGGATAAAAGAGTATGGAGATGTGCCAGCTTTCTTAAACTACAAGCCAGAGGGCGCTAGAAGGCCCTATCCGGCCACTCTGTGTGTTTCTATAAACGACGAAATTGTTCATGGGATACCAAACGAGAAGCTAAAAATCCTAAAAGAAGGGGATATTGTATCTATTGATTTAGGGGTTCGTCACGACGGCCTTATAACAGACTCTGCCATTACTGTAGGAGTAGGCAAAATAACGGAGGAAGAAGAAATGCTTTTATCGGCAACAGAGAGAGCATTATTTGCCGGTATTGATTCTGCACAAATGGGCGGGCGAGTGGGCGACATAGGCTATGCCATTGAGAAAATAGCAAAAAGGGCCAATTTTTCTGTTGTTGAAGGATTAGCTGGGCACGGAGTGGGTTTTAATGTTCACGAAGATCCTTATGTTCCTAATACGGGGCGAAAAGGCGAAGGGGAACTTTTGAAAGAGGGAATGGTAATTGCAATAGAGCCTATGTTTACACTAGGCTCTGGAGAGATAGTCGCCGCGCGAGATGGTTTTACATACAAAACTTTTGATACATCAAAGTCCGCGCATTTTGAACATACAGTAGCAATTACAAAAGAAGGGCCGATAATTTTAACCGCGCTCTAAAAGGCTTGAAGCTAAAAGCTAAAAGCTGTAAGCTATTGCTCTATGCATCCAAAAAAAGAAAGAACATTTGTTGCGGTAAAACATGACGGCGTTCAGCGCTCTCTTATAGGTGAAGTTATTAAAAGAATTGAGAGAACTGGTTTGAAAATTATTGGTCTGAAAATGTTTGTGGCTTCACGAGAGAAAGCAATCGAGCATTATGGAAAGGACGATAAGTGGTGTGAAGAAAAAGGAAATACTTTAATAGAAGGTCTTAAGGCTAAAGGGGAAACTCCAAACAAATCTGCTCTTGAATACGGTCGTGGGATTGTAGAGACAGTTATAAATTATTTCACAATGGGTCCAGTGGTCGCTTTTGTAGTTGAAGGCGCACACGCGGTAGATGTGGTTAAAAAAATTGTTGGAAGCACGGAGCCTAGTAAATCTGATGTTGGGACTATCCGTGGTGATTTCAATATTGATTCATACTTAACGGCGAATATAGACGGTCGAGCAGTAAGAAACATCATGCACTGTTCAGATAAAGTTGGAGAAGCAGAAAGAGAGATTAGTATCTGGTTCAAACCAGAAGAAATAATAAACTACCGCTTAATACAGGAAGAAATATTGTACGACGTGAATTTGGATGGAATTTTGGAATAAGGTAGTCTAGCGAGTAAAAAAATAGCAAATTAAAAAAGCCCTAAAATATGGGCTTTTTTAAAAATTTTCTTGATTTGATGCCAGAATGTGTTTCAAAATCCATTACTCACCCTTCTCATAAAAAATAGCAGGCATATAATCTTTTCAGGGTCGCTCTGGCAAAATTTCCGGATACCAAATTCTCAGGGATTCCAACATTGCCAAAGTCTGTTGAGCCCCGGCTTGCCGGGATTCACTTAACTTTGAAAGCTGAGGAAACCCACCTTGCACAAAGCAAAAGGGAATTATTGCCGCGACCCTATGTAAGGGCCCCGCGTAAGCGGGGCATTTACATAGGGTTTCTCCATTTATTTTGCTATTATTTTGTTAGTGAATTCAAGAAACAATCAATCAATATTTTCTTTGCATGCATGGGGCGGTGCAGGAACAGTAACGGGAGCTAATTTTGAGATTAGAACAAAAAAATCTCGCATTCTTGTGGATTGCGGTTTGATTCAAGGCACTCCTTTAATGGAAGAAAAAAACAAAGAAGCCTTTCCATATGACCCAAAACTTTTTTCAGCCTTGTTAGTTACCCACGCGCACTTAGATCATCTTGGTCGCATAGCAAAATTAGTAAAAGAAGGATTCTCTGGGCCTATTTACTCAACAAGAGAAACAAAAGCTATTGCAGAGATAGTTATGCAAGACGCTCTTCATGTCTCCATTGAAAATGCGAAAGCTTTAAATAATGAACCTCTTTATTCGGAAGAAAATGTAAGGAAAGCACTTTCTTTGTGGCGTACCTTTTCTTATCACTTACCAACAATAGTCACGGACGATATTTCTTTTGTCGCTTATGATCCGGGGCATATCTTAGGTGCGTCAATGTATTGGATAACAGTAAAAGAGGGAAATGACAGCAGGTCTATTTTGTGTACGGGAGACGTTGGCAACTCACCATCGCCTTTACTCAAAGACACCGAGATTCCTCCTGGCCCAGATTACTTATTGATGGAAAGTGTGTACGGCGACCGCAATCATGAAGGAGTGGAAGACAGAGTAAATAATTTTAAAAACGTAATAAGAGAGAGGACTGATAATGGAGGGACAGTGCTAATACCTTCCTTTTCTATAGAAAGAACTCAAGTCATTTTATCTATTCTTAACGACATGGCAGAAAATGAAGGCTTCAAGGTACCTATATTTCTAGATTCACCACTTGGCATTCAGATAACCCATATATATGAAAAAATGAGCGCTATCTTTAATGAGACGGCAAAAACAGAAATGCAAGAAAGCGACGGGCTGTTCAAATTTAAAACCCTAAAAGAAACGGCCAGAATTGAGGATTCTAGGTCTATAGCAAGTATTTCTCCTCCCAAAATAATAATAGCCGGATCGGGCATGTCTAATGGTGGCCGAATAATGTCTCATGAAAAGAGATATCTGCCAGATGAAAATGTCTCCGTATTACTTATGGGCTATCAAGCCCCAGGCACTTTGGGTAGACTCCTCGAAGAAGGTGCCAAAAAAGTGGAAATCAATAGAGAGGTAGTTCCTGTAAGAGCCAAAATAATTTCTATTCATGGTTTTTCTGGGCACGCTGACTCAAACCATTTACTTAAATTTGTGGAGGATTTATCTCCTAAACCAAAAAAGGTGTTTCTGGCCATGGGGGAGGACCGAGCGTCTAATTTTCTAGCACAAAGAATAAAAGATATTTTAGGAGTAAATACTCATGCACTGTCGCCGAATGAGGGGGTAAACTTATAACCGCTCGCTTTATACGACCTTTTTTACTATTTCTTCAAAAGCCTTAGGAGATTCGGTTGCTATTTGAGCGAGCATTTTTCTATTTAGCTCCACCTTCGCTTTTTTCAAAGCTCCAATGAACTTGCTGTATGAAATATTGTGTTCGGCCAAAGCGGCAGATATTCTAATCTGCCAGAGCTGTCTAAAATCAGTCTTTTTGTCTCTCCTGTGGGCAAAGGCGTAAGTACCAGCGTGTACTAGTGCTTCATACGCCGCCTTCTCTTTTTTTGATCTAGAAAAACGGAATCCCTTTACCTGTTTCAGGATGTTCCTTCTAGTCTTTAATGCATTTACACCTTTTTTAACTCTTGTCATATTTTTGTTTTACATATTTACCAAAAAACGGCTTGCAGATTTGTGGGTAAGACTAAAGCTGGAGCTCCTCTTTTTGTTGAGCTGACTTCGTCTAGATTCCTTGGCATTGAAATGGTCCTGACCGGGCTTTCTGGTTACCAGCTTGCCAGTTCGGGTCAATTTTATGCGCTTTTTGAATGACTTATTTGTCTTCATATTTCTATAGTTTTGGAGTGCCTAATATAGCCAAAATAGCGGTATTTGTCTAGGAGGGGACTCTTAGCGGGCGTTTCGCTACTTTTTTATCCCTTTTTCAAGCATCGCCGTCATTCCCTTGGGGCTTTTTTTAGGAGAATCAGCCACATTGAAAGGTTCTGTTACAAGCAGGAAGAATCTCTCCATTCTTTCTTTTAAAAATTTTTCATCCATATATTTTGTGCGTCCTGGTAAAAATAAATCTATCTTTACTCTGTGCCCTTCGTGAAGCCATTCTGAAGTTTTTTTAGCCTTGAGAGATAGGTCGTTTTCTCCTGTGCCTATTTTTATTTGAATATTTTTTACTTCAATCGTATGGGATTTATTTTTCTTCTGCTTATCTTTTTTGGCTTCTATGTATTGAAATTTCCCATAGTCCATTATTTTGGCTATAGGTGGGTTTAAGTTTGGAGATATTTCTATCAAATCCGTGTCGAGCTCCCCCGCCTTTGCGAGTGCGTCTAATCTAGATAGTATCCCGAAGTTTTCTCCTTGTGGACCAATTACACGTAGCTCCTTGGCCTGTATTTGATTATTTATTCTTAGTCTTTCTGCCAATTTTTTGTTGAATTGTATATTACCATAAACAGGCTGGCGTGCTAGCTATAGAAATCTTTTTATGAGTGAGGCTATTATTTCTCCCGCTCTTTCCTTTTTGTCTCTCTTTTCCCACTCCACTCTTGTTATTTGTTTGGCTGTCATCTTGTCTTCATCAAAATATGCAGCTACTTGTTCTACAAAGAGAGATTGATGTGAGACCACGTTCGCTTCATAGTTAAAATAGAAAGACAGAGAGTCAAAATTGAAGCTACCTATAGAAGCAAAGTTATCATCCACCACAAAAGCCTTTGCGTGGAGCATTTTTTCCTCGTACGCATATATCTTTACTCCGCTTTCAAGCAGTTTTTTGTATGAAGTTCGGCTTGCTTTGTCTACCCATGGGTGGTTAGAGTTTTTTGGTAATAGAACCTCTACCTGCACTTTTCTTAACGCGGCGAGCCTCAACAGCCTCGTCATTTTCCTATCTGGTATGAAATATGGAGTAGTTATCAGTATCCTTTCTTTAGCGTGTGCAAATTCATTTGCGAGTGTTTCGTATATAAAGCGCCTTTTTATAGAAGGGGAATTGGTTATGAATTGGAATCCTCTAGAAAAATGTTTCTTTTTTCTCAAACGCCTGAAGAATTTTTTCTCATGAGCTAGTGCCCACATTTCGAAAAATGCGTGTCTTATTTCTTCTATCACGGGCCCAACCACCTTTAGGTGCGTGTCTCTCCAATCACGCATGTCTTTTCTTAATCCTACTCCACCTATAAAACCGACCTGTTCGTCTACCACTAAAATTTTTCTGTGGTCTCTAAAAAACCAAGAAAAAATAGTGTCGATACGCCACGGTTTTATTACATTCCAAAAAATTATTTTTACTCCCGCCTCCTCGAGTCTCTTTATGAGTTCGTTTTCAAAGTAAAAGCCAGAAATTGTGGCACCTACCATGTCCACTACCATCTGTACTGAAACCCCCTCCTTTGCTTTTTGTATGAGAATTTCCAAATACTCAAGTCCCACGGGGTCATTGCCCACGATGTACTGCTCGCAGAGAATTTCTTTTTTAGCTTCTCTGGTAGCTTCTTTCATAGATTCCCAAGCGTCTTCCGCTTTTAGGAAAAATTGCCAGTCGGTCTGCATGTTTTATTGGTTTTCGGTATTTGAAACCTTGAGAAGAGCTTTAGAAATAACAACTACCAAAATAGTTACTAGAACGGCGTAAATAAATTTTGGTATTAGTCCATTTTGATCTAAAGGAAAGAGCGATTTTATGGTGGCGGATATTGCCTCGTTCCAAGCCAAACCAGCTACCAGCCCGAGGGCGGTCAAAATATAGCCAAAAGTTTGGGTTTTCACTTCATTTTTTATTCGTTTTGCCTTTTCATCCATAAATACATTGTATCAAAATAAACATAGCTTTTTTACCTGATGTCGCTTAAAGTATTCATATTATATGCAGGCTTTTCTCGATGTAGTTATAAATTTTATATTCCTAACAGCAGAACCATTGGCACATTTAGGCACGTGGGGCTACTTGGCAATGTTTTTGATAGCGTTTATAGAATCGGTAATAGTACTTGGCTCTTTTATACCTGGCTCAGTAGGAATAATTTTCGCTGGGTTTTTGGCAGCTCATGGGTACTACAATTTTTGGGGGATGCTTTTGGTGGGTGCTTTAGGCGGAATAGTGGGGGATGCGCTTAGTTATTATTTGGGTAAAAGGGGGGAGCGTTTTTTTGGTGAAAATAGCAGATTCTTAAAAAAATCTCTACTTGATAAAGGCAAGCTCTTTTTTCAAAAATTTGGAGACAAAAGTATTCTTCTGGGTAGATTTACAGGCCCTCTGAGACCGGTAATGCCTTTTATTGCGGGGCTTTCAGAAATGGATAAACGCAAATTTTCTTTCTGGAATGTTTCTAGCGCTTTTATTTGGGTAACATTTCACCTTTCGCTCGGCTTTCTATTTGCCTCCTCTCTCGGCGCAATAGAGAAATGGTCTTTGATGGCAGGGGCGCTTTTGCTTATCTTTGTTGCGTTTGTTGTAGGCTTTGCTTTGCTTATAGAGTATAGAGACAAAATTTTTTCTTATTTGAGTAAAAAAAGTAATTCTCTTTTTACTGCAATTCTTTTGAATACTTACTTAGGGCAATTCCTAAATGACAACCCAAAACTAGAAAAATTTTTGGTTAATAGATTTCATAGAGGGAAATTTTCAGGCCTTCCGCTTACTGTTCTTATCACTCTGTTTTTTTATATGGCATTCCTGCTTGGCGACATAGTGGAGGATTTTATAAAAACCAACAGTGTCTCATTTTTAGATGAAAAGGTTTTAAGTTTGGCTAATTCTTTTTACCACCCCAATTTAGTAAAGTGGACCATTTTGTTTACAGATTTAGGTGGGGAAATTGTGATACCAGTTGTAGCGGGTTTTGTGGTTCTGTTTTTACTCTTCAAAAACAGAAAGTTTATTTTGCCATTTTTGTTTACTGGAATTTCAGCAGAGATTTTCAATCTTGCTGGCAAGAATTTCTTTGAGAGAGTGCGCCCAGCGGGGGAGCTTGTAAATGAAACAAGCTACTCCTTTCCTTCTGGTCACGCCACACTATCTATTGCCGTCTACGGATTTTTGGTATATCTCATTTTTAAATTATCAAAAAAAGAAAACTTAAAAATATGGAGTTTGGTTGTAATGAGTGTATTCATCGGGCTCATTGGCTTAAGCCGGCTTTATCTTCAAGTTCATTATTTAAGTGATGTATTAGGG
>CAYGCY010000005.1:0-40300 GCA_964348525.1 uncultured Candidatus Saccharibacteria bacterium | reverse complement strand
GTGGCTTGAGTTCCTGTTGCGTTTTGGAATGTGAGGTTTTGGAGGGTGGTGGAGCTGTTGACTAGAAGATTCGTAAGTATACCTGTGGAACCAAAGAGGTTTGTAAATGTTCCATTAGCAGAGAAAAAGTTTGTGGTAGTGGCTTCCGTACCTGTCGCAGAAGTAAATATTATTCTCGGCAAAAGAGAATCCTCTGTTAGTGAGGTAGCAAAAAATCTATCTGCTAAAACATTTCCTCCAACAGAAAGTCTTTGAGATGGACTTGTAGTTCCTAACCCCAAATATCCTGAGGCTGTTAAGACAGTATCTAAATCCCCCGAATTGTCATATATATCAAATATGTTTGCGGTCTGGGCATTGGCCGGAACAAATACTGCGGTGGTGGTAGAAACATTTCCTGAAACTACAGTAAATTTTCCGTAAGGAGTGGTAGATGCCCCCACGACTACTCTGTCTGTTGATGTAGAAATGGTTACTACTCCTATGTTGTCAGTAGTCCACCCGCCTCCTGTAGATGCGCCTCCAGTATTTATGGTACCGCAAGAAATTTGCCCTGAACCATCAGTCTGAAGTGCTTGGGCACCAGTACAAAGAGTTACTGACCCCAAAGTAAGAGTGCTTGTAAATCTTCCTGTACCTGTAACATCTAGTGTCCTTGATGGTATTCCATTACCTACACCCACTATTCCAAACAAGCCAGTATTCGCTCTCAACTCTGTTGTTGATGCACGGCCTGACACAAACAAATTTGTGGTGGTGGCTTGAGTACCCGTTGCGTTCTGGAATGTGAAGTTTTGAAGAGTGGTGGAAGAATTAACAAACAGTGTTGAATTTAATACGGTTGCTCCATCAATTTGTGCTGTGCCTGTTGCTACTAGCCATCCTCCTATATACGCATTGCCTGCAACTCCAAGTTTTGTGAGAGGAGAGGTGGTACCGATGCCAAGATTTCCACCATTTGTAACTCTCATTCTCTCACCAGTCGCACCTCCCACAGTTCGTGTGTTGAAAGTGATAGCCCCCATATACTCTCCCTCTACTTCCATTCCCACGGTTGCGTATGGATGAATGACTTGTGCAGTATTGTGTGCAAGGAAAGTAATTCTCGCATTGTTGCCCACTGCGTATGCTGCGTCGTTTAAAACGCCAAGTGAACCCCAATTTGTGTCAGAAGAATTTACAGCATTTCTAGCCACAATCATTGGACTGGTTCCACTACTTCCAGAAACCTCTAGGCCATAACTGGGATCTGCTGTTCCAACACCCAAACGACCGCTTGATGTAAAAACAACTCTTTGCCCTCCGTTCCCCCAAAATTCCATATTGTTATTTGTGGGTTCAATATTCACATCCCATAAATATGTCCCATCTGCACCCTCGGAAAATCGCAACGTTTTGTAACTGCTTGTTCCACCTTTAATATCAACAAATGGTCGCTCGGTTGAACGGAAATAAACAGAGCCGTTGTTCGGTATCCCCGCAACATCCAAAACTCCTTGTGGATTCGTAGTCCCAATTCCAACATTTCCAAACAAAGCAGTGTTTGACCTAATGTTAGTTGTAGACGCCAAACCGGACACAAATAAGTTTGTAGTGGTGGCATTTGTTCCTGTAGCATTTTGGAATGTGAAGTTTTGGAGAGTTGTGGAGGCTAGGAATGTTTGTTCACCACTCCATGAATTATTAGTTGTCGTACCAAAGCCTAGAGAAATAACATTTGAATTAAAGAGTACTGGGAAAGTGGCAGAAACTGGAGATTGGTAATCGGTTCCTGCTGTGGCTCCTATTATTGAGCCATTGGCATTTGCTTTGAGAAGCGTATTTGAAAGCCCTGATATTGCGAATGAAGTTGTAGTGGCTGAAGTTCCTGTAGCATTTTGGAATGTGAAGTTTTGGAGAGTTGAAGAACCGTTTACTAAAAGATTAGCAAATGCACCAAATGTGCTATTTAAATAGCCTAGACTTGCTACATTTCCCCTAAAATCAGTGGTTGAAGCTAGGCCTGAAATATATAAATAAGTAGAAGTGGCATTTGTTGTTGTAGAATTTTCTAATATTCCATTTGTGAGGTTTAGGTTAGTTGAATATAAATTTGTGGAAAAAAGATTCGTGGTTGTTGCATTTGTTGTTGTTGAATTTTGTGCAGTGAAATTTTGGAGAGTGGTGGAAGAAGTAACTAAAAGATTGGTAGTGGTGGCGCTTCCACCGTCAAGATTTTTGGACACGAACGCGGCAGGGACGGCTCCAAAAATTTTTCTAGGAGACATTTCCCCGTCCCATGTTGGCGCTCCAGCTGAGCCTCCAATCTCGACTCCTAGATAAAGGGTCTGATTGAAATCAACATTGGCAAGCGATGTGGAGGAACCAAGCATCACAGAGAACAGGCCGTTAGTTACGGTTACTCTGTTTCCTAAAGCACTTGACCTATCTTCATTCCATATTGCTACACCTCCAGTCTCGCTGGTGTACAAAGCAAAACGCATATGGTAAACACCGTCTGATACGGCCACATTAGAAGTGGAGGTTAGTTTGCCTTGATAGTTAATTTGCTCGTTGAAACTAGCCTGTGCTTTTTCTGGTAAAGCCAAAAGTGATGGAGGAAATACTAGAACGAAGATAATAAAGAATATTATTATTTTGTTAAAGAAAGTTTTCATATTATCTTCTGCGTCTGGCTGGGCGATACCTCGACCACACACCTCTCAAGTAAGAGAGGTCTATTCTTCTAACTGACATATAAGAGAGGGCGAACAGAGCTAGTACCACAACAAGAAGCATCACAAGATCGTTTACCGTAAAACCTACTGGGGGTACAAAAACTCCTTCTGTAACAAATGGTCTAGAAACAACTGCAAGGAGATTTGCACTTATTTTTTTCAATCCCTGATTTTTATAATCAACAATCGCTACATCCATTTTGTATTCGCCAGACCTTCCGAGGGGCGCAATGGTCGCGGTATAAAATGTTTTATCTTCATCAACCCTCAAAAGAAATGTAAACTTTCTACTCTTTTCATCTGGATCAGACAGAGTAATCGCGATTGTTTTTAGAAGTTCTGGAACACGGGCATAAGAAAGTTTTATTGTCAGATTTTTATCGCCTTCTATAAAAAGAGTTTCGTCTCCTTTTGAACTAAAATCTTCACGGTCTGGTTGAGAGAAAATAAAATCTGATATCGACAAAGAAGAAATTCTTTCATCTACAAATGGGGCTTTAGACAATCGGTCAAAAAGATCTGCCTGTGTTTCCTCTTTTTCTCCCGGCAAAGGTATTTTGGCGTCTGCCACAGCACCAGACGAATATTTACCATCATCTCCTTTTATAAAAAGCGTGTAGTAATATCTCACTTGTGCAACCACATCAGAATCAACGAACTGATTCTGCCCTGCATTTTCAAAAATAGTTTTGCCATCTTCTACATCTACAGGATAAAAAGTTTCTGATCTTACAATTCTGACAGTCGAGTTTTTTAACTCAACCGGAAGTCTCCAATTGAGTTCAATATCTTTTTCTCGTGCTGTTGCACTAAAAGAAAGAGCATTTACTACTGGCCCCACGGGAAGAGTGTTGAAGCTGATTGTTCCACTATTAGCCAAGGAACCAGAAAAAGACTTAGCGTCTATTGAAAAATAATAAGTAGTATTTGGAGTTAAGTCTGAAATATTTGCTATATGGCTCTCAGAAAGAGTTGGGTCTCCTATTGTTCCTATTTCAAAACTAGTAGATTTTCCATAAGAAAGAGTGGTGGTCGCCGGTATTGCTGTTTTGTATGTGATTACAGCGCCGTTTATGCTTGGTGTCACGACAACATTTGTAATTATCGGAAATTGTGTACCCACACCACCGCCACCGCCTCCTGTCGTTCCAGGGGCTGTCTCCTGATCTACTGTTAAAAACACTTTAAAAGAATCCGTTGCTGTAGCAGATGCCCCAAACAAACCAACCGGGAAAATTACGGCGGTAACTGCGACGATTGCTATTATTTTTTTAAAGAAAAAAATGGTCATACTTATAAGGCAAGCGCTGTAAATGTAATATCTGCTTCGTAATTCCCTGCCTGCTGATTTCTTGAGGCACCAGCTCCTGCTCTGAGTTTCAAAGAGGTCGCTGTACCAGCAGGAGTGTTTGCACTAGTTTTTTCAGAAATTTTTTCTGTAGTGGTAGCAAAACCGTCCCAACACGAGTCAGAAGTGTCGGTGGCCCCAACACCGCAAGAGGCACCGTTATCTAAAAATTGGGCAACTACATCCGTGCCTTCAGGAGAAAAACCGAAAAAAGATTGCGAAGCAAGAAAGCTGAATGAGAAGTCGGGGTTTGCCCCAGATGGGGCGTAATCAGCAAAGGAATCCGTGCCTGAGGCGAGGGCTGGGGAGGTAGACGCATTAACATAAAGAGAGTACCCCGCACTACCATCTGTAGTTACAGTAATGTTTGTAGAGCCATTAGCAGTGCCCCCTGAAACACTTCCCAAATTAGGAGTTAGATTTACATCAGCCGCATTTGTAATTGCCAAATACACTTCATTCATCTGCTGATACCCCGCGTGAATATTGTAATTAGCTGAACTTATTTCTCCTGTTGCAATTTCGCCTACGGTGCTCTCCTGTCTATAATTTGTAGAGCTCGATAACCCTCCACCCACATTCACAGAATCAAATTGGACTTTGTAATTCGTAGAAGACATTTGTGCGTGCACATTCACTACTCCCGCCAGTAAAATACCCGCCACTAAAACACCATTCAAAAAACCTCTTTTGATAAAGAAGAAAATTAGGCCCACCAGTATGATGGCCAGTACAAGAGGGACAAAAAACGGCACCACATAAAACGCCACGGTTTTGCTGTCCACTTGGTCCCCATACCCTCGATTCAAAATAACGGTCGCAGTGTATCTTCCAAAAAAGTTTGTAGTGGATAGAGAAATTTCTCTAGTTCTTGAAGAATTAGGCATTACATACCAAGGATCTATTTTTTGTGCATGCACTTCTTTTCCAAACACATTTTGTATAATCACAATTCCATAAGGATTGAGATGAACATTTCCTGTATTGGAAAAATCTAGTGAAAGAGGGGCGGTGTCATCCATTCTGACAATTTTTTTGTCTGATATGGAAAGTTTTTCGAATAGCCCTGATTCTTTTACCTCTCCGGAAATTTTCACAATGTTGATAACGCCAATTCTTGAATGTGAAGTTAATTCATTTACTGCAGATTTTTTAGGCTCTACAAAAACACCGAATGCAACACTTCCGGGCTCGTGATTTTTTGGTACAGATACTTTTACATTTATTGTTTTAGAAGCACCGGAATTAATATTAATTTTTTCTGGTACAGAAACATTTAGCGAATTTGATTTTTCAGAAACTGTCAAATTGCCAAGTTTGTCTGTCTCCAATGACGATAAGGAAATAGAGAAATTTTCGTTTACACCCAGCCTGTTTGTTATAAGTATTTCTATAGATTTTGTTTCTCCGCCCGCTATATCCAATTCATTTTTTGCTGGACCCACAATAAAATCTAGGCCCTCTGCTTGAACAAAAAATGGTGATATTACTGCCAGCAATAAGAGCACAAATAAATTGGATGATAATTTCTTCATGGCTATTGTTTCTTCTCGTTAACTGGCACTAACACATACAAATACTCATCTCCTGAAACCTTTTTGAATACCGGTGTAATAACCCCTGATACTCCATCAGGATTTTTCGATACTCCGACTTGATCAGAAAAAGAGTTTTTTATACGCTCAACAGTTTCTTCGTTTTCTGTATTTTTAGGCATAACAACAATGCCTTGAGGGGCCGTATTTGTGGGGGTTTGTATAGACGGCTGATAGGCTATTTGGGAGATTCCGAACATAGACGCAAAGAATCTAGATACTCCTATAAATTTCCCATTTACATACTTGTACCAATCTAATGCGAGACTTTCAAAGGAAGTTTTTGACAAAACTGAAGCTGACGCCAAAACCGAGTTATCTCTTTGGGTTATGGCTGATTTATTTATTTCATAGTGAGCTATATTTGCTATAAAGACCAAGACGATTGAAACTGATGCTACTATCGCAACTTTTTTGAAATGAGAAAACGGAGATAAAATTTTCTTTTTTGGAAGTGGTGATATAGCGGGATAGATAGGAGCGGGTTTGTAAACTTCCGCATTTAAAATTATTTCTTTTTGAGGTAATTTGGGGAGCGAAAGAACTTCTTCTTTTTGATAACTAACAGCCGGAGAAGCTAGGCTCCCTTCAAACTTTTTGTAAGGATGGATTTCTGCTTTTTTATTTTCCGTATTATTTTGTCCTTGTTTCTCTAGATGTTTCTGCAAAGAAAGTGCCGAAACATACCAAAGACGACCGACCATTCTAGCCTCCAATTTTTCGTCTCTAACAAGCTGACCTATGTAGTCTCTTGAGTAGCCAGACAGATCACTTGCTTCTTTTGAGGAGATAAATTTTTTACCTTCAAGAAATAGTGGCTTTGATTCTGTAGAGAAACTCTCTGTTTTGGGAGTCTTTTCTAGGGGTTTAATCTCAACCCCCTTTATTTTCCCTATGTGTTTTTCTAAAGATTCAAGAGATACAAACCACGACCTTCCAACCCTCCTTGCTTCCAATTTGGAATCTCGGATGAGTTGCCCAATATAGTCTTGATTATAGCGACTAATTTTACTTGCTCGTTTGGACGAGACGTATTTTTTTCCTTCAAAAAAGAGCTCAGAATTCATACCTAAAAATTATATGGAGAAGGTACCGAAAATTAGGGGTCAAATGTGGATATCTAAAAACCGTAAATATCCTTATTTCTAGGAGTATAAATCGATTTTGATAGATGTAAAAAATATTGTGTAAATGTTTATTTTTTTTGATTACCTAAAACCATCCAATTGGGTGATTTATGTGTGGATAAACATTACTATTGTTAATGTTTATAGTATAAAATTGGTAGTAAGTTTATTAAGGTTTATTATTCTTAATTCAATGGCACAGTACATAACTATAAAACAAGCATCCCTAATATTAGGAGTCTCCCCTTTGACTTTACGCAATTGGGACAAGAATGGAAAGTTCCCAGCAAGACGTCACCCAATGAATAACTATCGTGTTTACAGACTTGACGATTTAGAGAAGATTGTAGAAGACATAGAAATGGGGGGTGCTATCGCTAGCAACGCCCGCAAAAAAGTCCGCCAACTTATTGTGAAAAGCGAGGGATAAAGATCACTCGTCCTTGTTATTTCAGAACCAACTGCCACTCGGATTAAAATTCCAAAACACCTAAGTTCAATAACGAAAAACACCAAAACTCGTCCCGCTAAAGTGGGACTCAGACACTTGGTGTTTTTCTATTTCACTAAAGTTATTTTGAAATATCCTCGTGAGTTTCTGAAATAACAAAGATTCGTTCTAAAATTATTTTGAAATTTTAATCCGAGTGGCAGTTGATTCCAAAATAGCCTACCTTCAACTAGCCTTATATCTTCTTCAATAAAATGCTTTTGAGTTGCTCTGGGTTTGCTTTCCCTTTCCCTTTTTTCATCCCCTGCCCTATTAAAAACTGTATGGCTGTATCTTTACCTGATTTATATTCTTCAACTACTTTTGGGTTTTCTTTTATCACTTCATCCACTATTTCCTCTACAAATGATGAGTCTGTATTTTGGAATAGGTTTTCTCTCTCTGCAATAAATTCAGGGTCTCCACCCTCACGCCCCATTATGGCTAGTATGTCTTTGCCCGCACGAGAATTGATTTTTCCAGAATGGATCATTCTCATAAGGACCAAAAAATTGTCCGTATTAATATTTTTAAACGCCTCTTTGTTTTCTTTAGTCAAAGCCTGAAGATCCGAAGTTAAATAATTTGAAGCCAATACAATAAGTTCTTTGTTTGAATCAGGTTTGATAATTTCATCAAAAAAATCCCCAAGCCTTGTATCCCCTACTAAATGGCTAGCCGTTTCTTTTTTGAGGCCCAAATCGAGGTATCTTTTCTCTCTTTGCCAAGGTAGCTCTGGCAATTCTTTTTTTAGAACCTCTAGATTAAATTCTGGTATCTCGCTTATAAAAAGCTTCGGCAAATCTGGGTCTGGAAAATATCTATAGTCATGCGCCTCTTCTTTTGTACGTTGGCTAAAGGTGGCACCTTTCGCGTCATCCCAACCCCTAGTTTCCTGTTTTATAGCCTCTCCAGCCAAAATGGCCTCTTCATGACGCTTCAGTTCATAGCTTATTGCCTTTTCTACGGATTTAAACGAGTTCAGATTTTTTACTTCGACTTTAGTCCCAAACACACTAGGGTCCTCTGAAACAGAGATATTTGCCTCTACGCGCATTTCTCCTTTTTCCATATTGGCTTCGGCGATACCAAGATATTGCAAAAGCAGTTGTAAAGAACGCGCAAATTTTCCTGCAGTTTCAGCGCTGTAAATAACCGGCTCCGTAACTAATTCCATTAGAGGTACACCGGCACGGTTAAAGTCTATGATGCTATTCGCTCCTTTATCATGCTGAGACCTTGCAGTGTCTTCCTCTAAGTGAACACGGGTTATTTTCACTCCCTCTAATTCCCCTCCTTCAATAAGTGGGTGTTTGTACTGACTAATCTGATAGCCTTTTGGAATATCTGGATAAAAATAATTTTTCCTATCCCACTCTGTGAAATCGGCAACTTTTGCCCCAAGTGCTAGGCCAAGTTTTAAGACCGACTTAACTGCCTCAAAATTTATTACGGGTAGCGCACCGGGATACCCCATACATACCGGACAGATGTTTACATTCGGCCTAGTCTCATCGGGATCATTCTTGCATGCACAAAAACACTTAGATTTGGTATTTAGTTCCGCGTGTATTTCAAGGCCTATTCGTGGATAAAATTTACGCCCGTTAGATTCCATTTATGGAGATTCTATCCTTGCAGAGCCTTCATAGCAAGAGCTATTGCGCCCTCCTTTGACCTCGCTGTAGCCAAAAATAAGGCTTTGTGGCAGAACAGGGCATCTTCTACTCCTGAAACATCTGCCAGCTCTTTTCCTGTTTTGGCAGACCAAGAGACAGGAAAAAGCACCCGAGTGTCAAAGGTATTGAGATTTTTCCTAACTACTTTGGCATACCACGATTCTCCGCTTATAGACGGATACACTACGATAAGGGGTTCCTCTTTTTCCACTAATTTTTTACCCCAAGCATAGTTTCGGTCTAAAATTATGATTCTCTTGTCTTCTGTCTTGTTGTATATATCCTCGACCAATTTGCCCTCTTCCTCTATTTTTTTATTTTTAGCAATTTCTCTTTCCAAGAGATTTTTAGCTAAAGCAACCACTCTTTTAAAAACTCTATCCACTTCGTCTTCCGGCACACTTTCGTCTATCCAATATGAATACAAGTAGTCTGAAATAGTGTAGGCTCTTACATCCTCAAAAACACTTTTAGAGACATCAACCCCGTTGTCGAGAGCGTCTACAAACATAACAAGTTTGTTTTCTATGGTGTCTGCGATTTCCTTTGAGCCACTCAATTCTTCTCCATACTTCTTCCATACAAGCCCAAAAGAAGCGTAGGGTATGCCGTTTTGTCTCACCCCTGCACCCCCTTCTTGATGATGGTCAAACTTGTTTTGGGAAGGATTATACAAAAAGCCGACATCTACTACATAGTCTGCCGAATTGATTACAGAAACATCACGGCTTCTTACTACTGTGCAATCCCCTAATTTTAAAAGTAGAGTGGCGACCGCAAAAACATCATCTGCATGAAATTTACCGTTGTGTGTGACTATTTTTTTATTTCCCATGGCACTTTTTGAATTTTTTACCAGACCCACACGGACATAAATCGTTTCTACCAATATGCGAAAACTTTCCACTTGAACTTGCTACAAACTCTGCCTCCTTGGTATTGGTTTGCAAAACAGTCTGCTCTACAGGAACAGCCACCAGTCCCAAGTGAGGAAGAAGTTTTTTTATTTCTTCTTTTATAGCAAGCTCCATCTCTTTATACATACTCAAACCCTCTTTTTTGTATTCAACCAAAGGATCACGCTGACCATAAGCACGAAGCCCGACAGAGCTTCTCAAGTAATCCATAGATTCAAGATGGTCTACCCACAAGGTGTCTATGGTTTGTAGGATAAGAAGCCTCACGTTTGCGTAAAAAGCTTCTTCTCCCACATTTCTTATTGCTTGTTCTTTTATAGATGCGAGGGTGCTGTTTTCATTTTCTGTATAGATACTTTCTAGATATTTATCTACCGCCTCTCTCTCCCCCACCAATATATTCCTTCTCCTTTCATATATAGTTTTTCTCTGGTGGTTCAAAACATCATCGAATTCAAGCACATGTTTTCTAGCGTCAAAATTAAAACCTTCTATCTTCTCCTGTGCTTTTTCAAGAGATCTGGTTATCAGTTTGTTTTCAATTGGTTCATCATCGGCCACTCCTAATTTCCCCATCATACTTTTGATGGTATCCGACGCAAAAATACGCATCAAATCGTCTTCGAGGGACACAAAAAACTGGGTGGTACCTGGGTCTCCCTGTCTTCCGGATCTGCCTCTCAATTGGTTATCAATACGCCTTGCCTCATGCCTCTCTGTACCCAAAACGAACAAACCGCCTGAATTTTTCACTTGGCTATAAGACTCTTCGGTATTTGGATTACCCCCTAGTTTTATATCCACTCCTCGTCCAGCCATGTTGGTAGACACGGTAACCGCACCCACTCTTCCGGCTTGAGCTATTATTTCTCCCTCACTCTCGTGTTTTTTTGCATTCAACATAGAGAATGGCACGCCTTCTTGTTTTAGGAATTCCCCAAGCAACTCGTTTTTTTCTATAGACACAGTACCTATCAAAACAGGCTGACCTTTTTTGTGGAGTTCTTTTACCGTTCTTGCAATTGCTTTAAATTTTCCAATCTCTGTTTTAAATATTAAATCATTTAAATCTTTTCTCAGGATATCTCTATTAGGAGGTATCACCACTGTCTCTAATCCATAAACCTTCAGGAATTCCTCGCGAGAAGTTTCGGCCGTACCTGTCATACCCGAAAGTTTTTGATACATTCTGAAATAATTTTGGTATGTAATAGAGGCAAATGTTCTAGATTCCTCTTTTACATCCACCCCTTCCTTGGCTTCAATCGCCTGATGCAGGCCCTCGCTCCATCGTCTGCCCGGTTGGAGACGCCCAGTAAATTCATCAACAATCATTACCTCGCCATCTTTTACTACATACTGTTTGTCTCTTTTATATAGGGCCTCCGCGCGAACGGCTGTTTCAAGGTGGTGTACATATTTGATTCCTTTTTCAGTATATATATTCTCAACCCCTAGAGATTTCTCTGCCTTCTCAATACCTAAATCAGTCATTTGTATCGCTCTCTGCTTTTCGTCTATTGTAAAATCTGTACCAGCAATCATGCTTTTAGCAATGGAAGCAAAGGTCCCATATAGGCTCTCAGAATTGCCTGATGGAGAAGATATTATAAGAGGGGTACGCGCCTCATCTATAAGTATCGAGTCTATTTCGTCCACTATGGCATAGGAATGTTTTCTCTGTCTTAACCTATCTTCTCTGTATTCGAGATTGTCTCTCAAATAGTCAAAGCCAAATTCACTGTTGGTACCATAAGTAATGTCAGCTTGGTATGCCTCTCTCCTTGATATTGGGCGGAGGAACTCATGTTCAATGCGGAAGGCTCCCGTCTCGTCTCTTTTTTTGTCTTCGCCCCCATCAGTGTGAGACGGATCATACGCGAAAGAAGAATCGTGGTTGATAACACTCACAGACAAACCGAGGGCATTATAAATTTGTCCCATCCACACCGCATCTCTTCTTGAAAGATAATCGTTGACCGTAACTACATGTACTCCCTCTTCTTTTAGGGCATTCAAATATGTCGGTAATGTGGCAACCAAAGTTTTTCCTTCTCCGGTTTTCATTTCTGCAATATTTCCTTGGTGAAGAATTACTCCACCAACTATTTGTACATCAAAATGTCTCTGCCCCAAAGTTCTTTTTGATGCTTCTCTGACTGCGGCGAAGCTTTCCGGCAAAATATTATCAAGCGATTCTCCTTTTTTTATTCTATCTTTTAAAAAATTTGTGGTGACTTTTAACTCTTCATCGCTTAATGAAGAAAAACGCTCTTCCAATGAATTAACCTCTGAGAGGATTGGAAGGGCTTTTTTATATACTATTTCTCCTGGTTTCCGCGAAAGAAAATTAAACATGTGGGGACATTATAACCTAGTAACGATTTGCATTTTTAGAGCAATTATTGCCTAAAAGAAACACCCCCCATCTCGCTTTGGCGGAATGGGGGGTGTTTTAGAAACCAATTAGGCTTATCTCCTGCGCTTTGCTGCCTTTCTCTTCTTTGCAGGCTTCTTTGCCTTTGTTTTCTTTGCTGCCTTGCGGCGCTTTTTTGCTGCCATATTGTTTATGATCCGCGCGCACTCTAGAGAACACTCGAGCACTGTTCAGGTTTCCCTGATAGATCTTATTTCTCTAACGTACGCACAATTATATTTATGTACTAACTTTTGTTTGTGCGCTTGCTTTCGCAAGTGTGGGAGCACAAACATTTTCGACCTACAATTAATTATGGAACAAAAAAAACATATTAATGTACACATAGAGGTAAATTGTGGATAACTATGCACGCACAAAATTTATTTAAATTCGTAAATAACAAATATGAAATATGGAATGATGAATAGAGTTTAGAAGTGCAGTCTATATCTTTGTGACGAGATGCTTCCGCCTTATATAGTTTTTTAGTTTTGACGAAAGACAAAATTGGTTTAGCAAATGAAGAGGTGGCCCTATTGAGCTATCTATTGAGAAACTGCGCCTTTCCTAATTTGGTCTATATAAGCTTCGGCTGTCGCTTTATAATCTGGTCTCAAACTACCTACTTTTACTAATGCGCTTATTGCGCCTTCTTTATTGCCAACCTTTAAATATGCAGATGCTAAAGATATATAAGTATCTACTTCGCTCGGCCTCTGCTCTATCCTTTTTTCAAGTATCGCTATTATCTGACTCCACCGGCCAGTTTCTACAAATGCTCCTAAAATCCTGTCATCAAAAACAACACTATAACCTTCTGGCATACCGTTTAATATTTCTGAAGCTTTAAAATCATCGCCCATATAAATATATATAACAGCCAAATTCACTACAGCTTCGCTGTTCTTTGGTTCTAGGTCATATGCCTCTTTTATAACTTTCAAAGCATTACCGAAATCCCTTTTTACCGCATAAGATTTAGCAATTTCAAAATATATTGCTTGTTTTTTGGGCGACAATTCCTTTGCCTTGTTGAGTTCTACTATTGCATCATCTGGTCTGCCAAAAACATTGAGAGCCATTGCATACAAAATTCTGTAGCGCGCATCGTCGGGACTCATTTCGATTTGCTTTTTCATTTCTGACTGAAGCAAATTAAAATATTCTTCTTTTATAGTTTGGTCCTGAAGCTGGGCAACACCAGACGAATAACCTATCAATTGTTCGCGAGTTTCAAGATCTCCTAAGGTGTGAAGTGCAAGAGATTTTTTGAAATAATCTATCGCTCCTCTAGGATTTCCTGACTGCTCGGCTTTCAAAGCTTCAATAATATAAGCGCCCGCCTTCATTGGCTTTAGAATTCCAACATAAAGCGAAAAAACTAAAACTAAAACTAAAACTGAGGATGTAGTTCTTTGTACAAGCTCGCTTGGTTGCCAGTTTGCAAACATTTTTATTTCTGTTTCAGACTTTGAATACAGGAACGCGAGGAAAGATATAAATAATATATAAGTGACATTGTTGTCGAAAATAAAGAGACCCTGAAAAACATAAGCCACCAATAGCCCAGTAATAATAGCTGCACTTTCTCCCTGCAGGTCCTCGTCCTCCTCGTTGTCTCTAAACGCCTTAAACACGGCAACGCCACACAAAGCAATAAATAAACCGCCCCCCAATATCCCTCCAGCTATGAGCCAGTCCAAAAACATATTGTGAGACCTGTCGAACCATGGTTCTTGGTTGTACATTCTTGGGTCGTAATTTTTGTTGAAAACATAGTTGAAGCTCTCTATCCCCCATCCAAATACAGGCCTTTCTGCTATACCCTTAATAGCCATAGGCCAAACAAAATATCTACCTTGGGTCTTAAAGTCTGCAAAACTTAACGAAGCAAATCTAGATAAAACTGGGCTTTCAGTAACGAACTTTGTATTCTTAATGGCAAAAAAAGTGCCAGCAGAGATCAGAAGAACGGCAAGCACGGCTACACCAAACTTTCTCCTCGCCCCACTTCCTCTTATTACAAGAATTATGGCCATTACTAAAAGCCCTACAATAAGACCAAGAGTAGCGCCTCTCGTCGCTGTGTTATACAAAACAAACAACTGAGCAATGCCTAGGATTGAGTAGACCCATTTAAGCCAAGTCTTTTTTTCGTGAGCAAAAAGAAAAAGAGTTGTGAAGAATGAGAATAGAAGATAAGTAGCCAAATAAGCGGCATTGCCCAAGGTGCCGTCCACTCTTACTCCACCTTGGTTTATCACAAGTTTCCCCGCCAGCTGAAAAAAGGCGTATATGCACATAATGCCCGAAGTGAAGGCTAATCCTCTCCACCAATTCAACCAATTTTTTATATTTTTAAATGTCGAACCCATTACAACAAACAATAAGAACAAATGAATAAGGGTTATGTAACCGTCCATTCTTTCAAAATTTGACCAAAAACTTTTAAACGGATTCGGAGAAAAAAAAGTAGAAATTGCTAAAGAGATAAGAAATAGCGAAAATATTGTAAGAAGCGGGGATTTTTTGGGTCTGTACTCTGAGTTGCTAATAGCCAAAAAAGCCCAAGCCACAAAAACTATTTCCGTAATAACTCTAAAAAAATATGCTTTGCCTACTATAAAAGGAAATAGAAACGAGCCAGTAACCCAAAAAGGAGTAAATAAAAGAGCAAAAAGACCGGTAAAAATTATTCCTTTATATAGACTATCGTTTCGCATTTATAAAAATATATCCCATTAACATGAAAAAGTATACCTCTCTTTATTGAGTGTGCTAGGCGAGCTAGATAGAAAAGGGCCTTATTTTTGGTACAATTCAGAATATTTATGAAAAACCTCAAGGACAGGGCTCACCGTATCCTTAGAAAGAGTGAGCCCTATTTGAAAATGGACATGGTCTACGCTACTAAAGGAGGGTTTTGGACTGGCCTGAAGTTTTTTGTGGGCACCGCTATTTCAATAGTTACCATGATAGCCTTCGGTAATTTGTTGCCGAAGGAAACTTACGGCACGTACAATTACCTTCTTTCTTTGGCGGCGACTCTGGGGTTCCTGACTCTTTCAGGAGCTGGGACGGGCGTATTAAGAGCTGTGGCTAGAGGAAATGATAGCGTGCTCTCTTATGCTGTTCGTCTTCAACTGCGCTACAACACTATAGCAATGGCGACCATTGGTGCTGTTGCTATTTATTATTGGATTCACGGAAATATTGTCTTTGCTATTAGTTTGGGCGTGCTAGCTATATCATTTCCTGTTTCTGAGGCGCTACACACCTTTGAGCCATTTTTTATCGGGCAAAAAAGATTTGATCTGTTGACGGTTATAGCAATCCTGTCTTCAATTTTATCGGCAACAGCCACAATAACCACAATATTCTTTACTAAAAATGTATTAATGCTCGTGCTGGTCTATGCAGTTATGTCGACAGTACCCAATATTTTCGCCTATTTATATGCAAAACGTTTTGTGTCTGGAGACAAGCCGAGCAAGGAAGCAATAGATGAATTGAGGCATACGTCTTTTCATCTAACTGGAGCTGGAATATTGGGGTACATAGCTCAATACATAGACAAAATTATTTTGTTTCAAGTGACTGGCCCAGCAATTTTAGCTGTTTACGGATTTGCTATTGCCGGACCAGATAGGCTAAAAGGCTTAGTGAAAAGCTGGATAAGTGTCGCATTACCTAAAATATCGGAAAGAAGTATCGCAGAGATACGAAAAGTGTTTTATAAGAGACTTTTATTTTCTGTAATGATTGGCCTTTCCCTTGCTGTTGTTTACATAATCTTCTCTCCCCTGCTTTTCACATGGCTATTACCCAAATATCTTGATTCAATAAAATTCTCTCAAATTTATGCCCTCAGTCTTATTATTATCCCAGCCTCAATATATATAGGGAATATATTTTTAGGACAAAATATGTTGAGAGCTGTATATACACAAAATACGATGATGCAAATATCCCGTATTGTTCTTTTTACATTCTTGGGTTGGAAATGGCAGATATGGGGGATAATTGTTGCTTCAATGGCATCTTATTTGGCCAATTTGGTTTACAGTATTATTGTTTGGGAAATTGAATCAAGACGTATAATGAAAATAAATGAAGCAAAATAGAACCTCTATTTCCATATCTGTTCGTCGTCATTTCGTTGATAACTTTTTCTTTTCTCATAAAAATCTATTTGAAAAAGGTAAGTTCATACTGGATATTGGTGGAAAAAAAATACAAAAACGCGGATTATTTGATATAGAAAAAAGTGGGTCTGAAGTTAAGTATGTAAACATAGACCGCTCTACAAACCCAGACATCTATAGTGATGCGACCGATGTTCCATTACCGAACAGTTCTTGCGATGTCATCATTATGGGTGAACTTTTAGAACATGTTCCAAACCCTAAAAACGTACTTGAAGAAGCTTATCGTTTATTACGCTCCAGTGGCCTTGTCTTAATAACCGTACCATTTCTATATCCTGTACACGCTGACCCCTATGACTTTGGTAGATATACAGATTATTTCTGGGAAAAAACTCTTAAAGAAATTGGCTTTAGAGAAATAGGGATAGAAAAACAAGGAACAATATTTGCGGTAATGGCACTCATGGTTCAGCACATATTCAGAGCAAGAAATAAATCTTGGAGACCAATTCAATCGATGCTTGTATCATTTCTAATGTGGCTGGATACAAAAACCACAAACCCCCTACTTACAGCCTGGACCACTGGATACGGTATAGTATTAAGAAAATAAATGAAAATTTTAGGAATATCTTTGGGGCATGATAGTAACTTCGCCTTGATTGAAGACGGAATGATTACCGGCATGATTGAAGCAGAAAGATATTTCAGACAAAAAAGATACAAACTGTCGGCACAAACACTAGCTTCTGGGAAATACAATAATACTTACCAATATACTGACATAGAAGACCTCAAAACTTTTTTGGATACTATAAAAAAAGAGTGGGGCAATTCTTTTGACGCAATTGCCCTGCAAAACCAAGGCCGTAAAGAAGAATTTGAAAATCTGAAAATAATTTTGAACGAGCGAGGAATTTCCTTCAAAGAGTCGTTCCATATAGACCACCACCTATCTCATGCTTCCCTCTCTTACTTTACTAGTCCATTTTCTAAATCACTAGTTTTAAGTTTTGATGGAATAGGCAATGACGGCAAAACTGTTTTCTTTGGGGCAGACAATAACCGACTCGATTATCTTGCAAATATTCCTATAGCATTCGGCCAAAGCTACAGCAATTTGGGATACGTCATCGGTATAAAACCTGAAATAGACGGCTCTACTAGTGGCAAGGTTATGGGGCTAACCTCCTATGGCACAGTTAAGACTGATTGGATTCCTTATGTAACAAAATATGTTCTTAACTATCAAAAATATAAAAGCGACGAAATAGAGGGACTCAGAACTTATGGGAAAGGACACCGGATGAACACGGTTGGTCTAAGAGATATACCAGATCTTAAGAAATATCTGAAAAAAACAGAACTTAAGCCACAAACATTTAAAGACAGGGTCAAATTTGCTATAGGATTGATCGGAAAATATGAGCTGTTCATAGGTGACCCTCAAAATAAAGACGCGCAAGATTTGGCAGCCACCGTACAGCAGGTATGGACAGATGAGGTTCTAAGGTTAATATCCAAAAACAAAGGTGATTATAAAAATGTATGCGTTGTCGGAGGCTGTGCACTTAACGGTACAACAAATTATGAAATCGAGAAAAGTGGAATGTTTGAAAAAGTTCACTTTATACCAAACCCGTCTGACTGTGGTTTGTCGGCCGGCGCTGGGCTTTATGTCTACTATTCAATAAAAAATAATCGCTTTTCAGGCAACACAGCCTACTACTCCCCTTACCTTGGTTCGCTCCCGTTCGACATAGACAAACTAGAAGAATTTAAAAAACTTTACCCAAGTAAAGAGATTCCTGCGGAGCAAGCGCCAACTGTTTTAGCAAAACTGGTTTCCAAAGATTTAATCGTGGGTGTAATAAGAGGCAGATACGAGGTGGGCCCGAGAGCCCTTGGCAACCGTTCGATCATTTGTAACCCGCTCAATAAAGATATGAGGGACATATTGAATGACAAAGTAAAACACAGAGAGTGGTACAGACCATTCGCGCCAATGGTTACAGAAGAAGATTCCCAAAAATATTTTACCAATACTGCGCCAGTCCCATACATGTCAGTTATATGCGATACGAAAGATGAGTACAAAGAAAAGTTGCCTTCAATTACCCATGTAGATGGCACTGCAAGAATTCAGACCGTAAATCCCAATCAAAATCCATTTATGCACAAAGCTCTAAAAGAATTTGAGAAGATAACGGGCATGCCAATATTCCTCAACACCTCCTTTAATCCTGCGGGCGAGCCAATACTCAACTTTTGTGAAGCGGGGCTCAAGATGCTTGATACGACAGACCTTGATTTAGTTATTGTGGAAAATACTGTATTCTCTAGTAATGATAAGAGACATCTTTTGGAAACCATATAGTCACCTCGTAATAATTGGAGACAACGCCAATTGGGCCATAGACGAGGAGGCGCGACAATTGAAAATAATTACTGAAAAGATGGGGGTGTCGGCTCATATAAGAAAAAGGATGGTTTTGAATGTGCCACAAATGGTACATTACACCTCCCAATTCTCACTTAATGACGAAAATATTTATAAAAGCAGGAACAGGATTTCAGTAGATTATTTTCATGGCAAACCAGAACAAGGTGACAATTTCAAGAAGTGTTTTGAATCATTAAAAAAACACCATAAAGATATTGCAGGAGTCAGGGTGTCGACCAAAGAAATGGAAGAGGTAATAAAGAGTAGTGGTATCGATCCTAAAAAAATAGCCAGAATTCCCATAGGCGTTGACACAGAAATTTTCAAACCAAAAACCAAAGAGACACAACATTTAATACGTGAAAAACTGAATATCCCGGAAGGCGCCATGGTTATTGGATCTTTCCAAAAAGATGGAATTGGCTGGGGCGAAGGATTAGAACCAAAACTAATAAAAGGCCCAGACATTTTTATAAAGGTCATTGAGAAACTAAAAAAAGAAATACCAAATATCCATGTACTACTTTCTGGCCCAGCGAGAGGTTTTGTAAAAACAGAGCTGACCAAATTGGGTGTGCCTTTTACACACCAATATTATTCAGATTATAAAAAAGTTGCAGATTTATATGACGCATTAGATTTATATATCATTACTTCTAGCGAGGAAGGTGGTCCAAAAGCCTGTCTTGAATCTATGGCCAAAGGGGTTCCCCTAGTAACAACAGAGGTGGGTCAATGCAAAGATTTAATAGTAAGCGGCGAAAATGCATTGATGGCTGAAATAAATAATACCCCCTACTTAGTGAATTACGCAAAACAAATATTGACTGATAAAAATTTACAAAGCAAATTAACAACAAACGGGTTAAAAACTGCTGAAATCAACAGTTATAATTCTCAGCTGTTATTGTGGGCGGGGTTTTTAAAATTTAACAAGATAATACCGTGAATAGACTTATAAACGCCATAATTCGTTCTATATATATATTTTGTTATTCTTTGAAGCTAATGCGCACAAAGGAATGGTTCCTGTTTTGGTTTTCCTTTCCGCCGGTAACAACCGTAAGGCTTCGCGATATCAAATTGCAAATCAGGACAGGCTCCTTTCATGAAAAAATTGTTGATCTATACATGGCGGTTAGTTGTATAGTATGGAAACAATATGAACACCCTGGATACAACAACCGAAATTCGACTATTATCGACATCGGCGGTCACATAGGGTCTTTTTCCCTATGGGCAAGCCAACAGGCAAAACAGGTGCTGGTGTTTGAACCAGATAAAAATAACCTTGAGCTACTGGTCCAAAATATCAAGATTAACGGTTTCAAAAATATCATTGCCGTCAACAAGGCTGTTATGGGAACAAGCGAAAAAGTAACTCTATTTAGAAACAGCAAAAACAGCGCCGGACATAGTGTTTTGTTTGAGACCGACAATAAGTCAGAGGTGAATTCTCTTTCACTTGATGATTTATTCAAAGAATACAAAATTGACACTTGTAACTTTATGAAACTAGACTGTGAAGGAGCGGAGTTTGCTATCCTTACTAAGGCCAGTGATGAGACATTACAAAAGATTGAGAGGTTATCGATGGAATACCATACGGGCTATAATCTTAATATCCTAGTAGAACGCTTGGTTAACGCTGGTTTTAAAATAACTAAGAACGAGCGGGATACTTCTTATCAGGGTCAAATATGGGCGGTGAGGTAAACAGTTTTTTGTATAAGAAGAAACTCCAAATAGCTATAATGGCGCTGGCACAGATTTGTGCAAATATATACCAAGTGTTTGTATATTCGACCAAGATATAAATAATTGCATCGTTAATAGCCAAGTTAATAACTGCCAAAATAAAATAGAGAGTCAGCTGGCTATAAAACCTATCAGTAGAAGTGTCTTTAAACGTCCAAAGCTTCTGAAGAAAAAAACTCACTAGCGACGCCAAAATAAAAGACAACGTGGCGGACAATAGATACCACAACCCCACAATTTCAGTAAAAATATATAAAGATAAAATAATTGTTACCGCCCCAATCCCACCGGCTATTAAAAAACTTATAACTCTCTTTGTTTGTAACGATGTATTAAATCGAGCAATATCATAAAGCGCCCCAACGCCGTCTTTCCAATTCACTTTTTTGCCATCATTAACCGACCGACCGTTATAAGAAATTGGCACCTCTACAATTCTATATTTTTTTATATATGAGGTTATTTCTGGTTCTATTCCAAATCCATTTGATATTAGTTTGTCTTTGAAAGAGTCGACTACTTCCCTGCTCATCATTTTGTAACAGGTCTCCATATCTTGGATTTTAAGCCCTGTAAATATATTCGACCATATAGTGAGTATATGATTAGCAATCTTGCTTATAAGCCTCATGCCGATAGGTCTTGATTTATCCAAAAAACGTGAGCCGTAGACTACGTCCGATATACCATCAATAATAGGCTGTAAAATTTGTCCATAATCATTGGGGTCATATTCAAGATCAGCGTCTTGAATAATAATAAAATCACCCTTGGAAGCTTTTAGCCCATCAATAACTGAGGCCCCCTTTCCTAAATTCTTGGCATGTCTCATAACCATAAAGGGCTCTGACAGAGTATTCAAAATTTGATTGGTGTCATCGGTGGACCCGTCATCGACAATAATAATTTCTCTATCAATTCCTGGGGGCAAAACTGATTGTTCTACTTTCTTTAATAATTCACCTAAAGTATTACTTTCGTTATAGGTTGGGATTATTATCGATAGAAGTTTTGGCTGGGAATCTCTTGATTGCATATCATGCTAGTATATATATATTGTGAACAAGAACAAAATTCTTGAGTTTTTATCTGAGCCATATAATAAAATCATTATCGGGCTCATTTTTTTGATATTTATAATCTCTGCAAATATTGCATGGCTAAATCCAGACCCCGACTACGTCATAAAAACCAATCAAAAAATTCCAATAATGTGGCAATTCAATGGCGATGCTGCGGTCGAATTTTTGTCAGCGGCTTATTTCCCAGAGTATTTTCACGTTGACAAAACACGTATAAATCGACCAGGCTACCCAGTCCTTGCCAAGGCCTTAGGCGAAGGATATGGGCTACTCGTTTTGCCAATTTACAAATTAAATCCGTTGGAGAAGGGCATGCTCGGATATATCACCCTTAAATTAGCTATCTACATTACAACAGCCATTTGTTTATTTAATTTAATTAGAACAAAATTTTCTGCCCAAGTTGCATTAATTTCGGTAACTCTTTTGCTACTCCATCCTTTTGCAATACGGTACATTGGCACATTTCACACTTCAGAACTCCAGTTTGTCACCCCAATTATTTTGGTGACACTATTGCTTAACTTGGCAAAGAATTATTCTCATAGAAAAAACATTATTTATTCATTAATCGCGGGCTTCATGATGCTCGCAAAGCAAAACTACTCGGTATACCTAGCCATTCTTTTGTTTAGTTTTTTTGTGATCAAACGTTATAAGGAATCAATTTTAAGTTTTGTGTCTCATCTTATACCGCTTCTCTTATGGTTAGTTTGTCTTAAATTTTTTAATCTTCCATACTATAACCATGAGGTCGCAAGCAATAATGATGGAATTTGGCTAATAACCGGTCTGTTTAATGGACATATCTTTGCCACTATCCAATCATTAATAAATTTTTCTAAAGATTGGTTGATTATGATTACTAGTTACTTTACGGGTTTTATATTTTTGGCAGTGGCGGCCATACATGTCCCAGAGATTAAAGCAAAACTATCTAATAAAGAATGGTTGTTCTTATTAATATTTATAGGGGCCAATTGGCTACAGTTCTTGGCAGCCAACAGTCCGGCGCCACACTTGACTTCAGATTTGGCCTTTTTTGTGTACCCCTTGGCGGCATATTTAATTTATAGGTTTACTAACCAGCATAACCTGAATAGATTTATACCTGCATTTTTTGCTATTTATCTTGTGATAGGCCTAATGTCCATGGTTCGTCTACCTTGGGTTCACCCTTATCAACAAAATGGAGTCACTAATCCGGACAGGGTTAAAATTCTTGAAGAAGGAAAGTTGATACCAAGAAATTCAAATTGAACCAAAAAGTGGTATCATGGCCCAATAAAAATAACGCCCATGATACCTAAACTGAGCCATATTTTATACGGGCCTGAAATCTCTATATTCCACGAATTCCAAAAGCCACCATATGGAGGAGGAAACCAGTTTTTAATGGCTCTCAAAAAAGAACTTACTCGACAAGGCTACGATGTTGGTTCCAACAAAATCGGCAAAAACACCAAGGTGGCGATGTTTAACTCATTTAACTTTGATGCAAATAAGCTACTTAAATTAAGTAAAAAGTTCAATACAAGAATGGTTCACAGACTGGCTGGTCCAATAGGTGTTTATAGGGGAACGGATATAGAAATAGACAGGGAGACAGAGAGGATGAACCACGAATTAGCAGACGCCACAATCTTTATTTCGCAATATAGTGCTAATAAATATAAAGAAATTGGACTTAATTATAAGAATCCGACAGTAATCCTTAACTCAACAGACCCTGATATATTTAATAGCAAGGACCGAATCCCCTCACCAAATGGGGAAAGAAAAATAAAATTAATTGCCACTGCTTGGTCACACAACATAAAAAAAGGCGGCCCCCTACTTTCTTGGTTAGATAAAAATTTGGATTATTCAAAATACGAACTAACATTTGTTGGCAGAACTAATGCTGAGTTTAAGGGAGCAAAGTTAATTGACCCTGTTCCATCCGAAGAGTTAGCGAAAATATTAAAGCAACACGATATTTATATAGCTCCAAGTGAAGACGACCCTTGTAGTAACGCTCTAGTTGAAGCACTCGCCTGCGGTCTACCGGCTGTATTTAGAAATTCAGGGGGACATCCTGAACTTGTTGGCAAGGCTGGAGAAGGCTTTATTAATGAAGAAACAGCCCTTATGTCCATAGATTTAGTTGCCAAAAATATTGAAGGCTACCGTAAAAGCATTAATATACCAACCATCTCGGAAACAGCTAAGAAGTACATAGAAGTTCTAATTCCTAAAAATGATAATAAATAAATTCCCACCAAGTTTTAGAAGGTTGTTCCCTAAATGGCTCAAACGTTTTGGGGTTCGACTTTTTGTTAAATGGTCCTTAATAGGTAGCCCAGGGCCAGTTGATAAGCCCCGCATATGCTCAGTTACTTTTGGCGGATTTTTACCACCAGAGGGTTCGTTTATACGTGGTGGCAGAGTAAAACTTACTTATCTTCGCAAAAAATGGGGGGAATACAGAAGGGGCTTTAACGTTCTTTACTTGGTTTCGAGTCACCTACCTGCTTATCCAGACATTTGGGTAAAAGAAGCTAAGAAAAAAGGAGTAAAGGTTGTTTGGAATCAAAACGGGGTGGGAGTTCCTGCTTGGGCCCCTAATAATTGGAAAGAAATAAACACAACAATGAGTGCACTTAAATTTGCAGACTATGTTGCATACCAGAGCATGTTTTCAAAAAATGAGGCGGATGATTTAGTTGCAAAGACAACTGGGCCTTGGCAAGTTGTTACAAATAGTTGTGATACAGACACCTTTCATAGAGCTCAAGTCCCTCCACCACAAAGACCATTTCGAATTATGGTAATGGGAACTGCTATGACACCCGAAAAAGTTATGATTCCTCTTGAAGCACTAAAAATTCTTACTGAAAGAGGTTTTGATGCCGAGCTACGATCGTACGGACCAGTTGAATGGCCCAACGCAGAAGAAGAGATTATGAATAAGGCAAAAGAGTGGGGTATTTCCGACCGTTTAAAAAGACGCGGTAGATACCCTCATCAGGAGGCGGCAGATTTATATAGAGAAGGCCATGTTTATGTTCACACTAAACACATGGACTCTTCTCCCTCTGCAATTCTTGAAGCAATGGCTTCTGGTCTGCCAGTTATCGCCGGAAAAACTGGTGGGCCAGCAGAGTGGATACCCTCCACCGCTGGGATTACTATACCTGTACAATATGACCGTGATCACCTTCATTACCCAACCGCAGAAGAGGTGGCGGATGCGATTCAAACAATTTCAAAAAACTGGGATAATTACAGCAAGGGGGCACGTGAAAATGCGGTTGCACATTTCAGCAACGATTTATGGCTTGAAAAACATGCCAAAATATTTAAACAACTAGGAATAAATGTCTAATAAACCAACAATAAGTGTAGTAATGCCGGGATATAACGCTGAACGCTTTTTAAAAGAGGCTATTGATAGCGTACTCGCACAAACATTTACAAATTTTGAGTTAATTTTTATAAACGACGGTTCAACGGACTCAACAGAGAGTATTGTTAAATCCATAAATGACCCACGAATTGTTTACTTAGATAATGGAGAAAACAAAGGGCTTGCTTACTCATTTAATGTTGGCATTAAGATAGCTCGTGGAGAATTTATAGCAAGAATGGATGCTGACGATATTTGTGTCAAAAATAGATTTGCAAAACAGGTCGCTTTTTTAAATTCTCATCCAAAAGTTGGAGTGGTCGGGTCGTCAATTATTGTGATTGATGAAAACAATAGAGCCATCAAAACTCTAAAAAGGGACAGAGACCACATAAATATAAAGTGGAGCAGTTTATTTTCTACACCAATGTATCATCCGACCGTTATGGCAAGGACAGAGATTTTGAAAAATAATTTATACGATGAAAGTCTTTCAAACTCCGAAGATTACGAATTGTGGAGCCGTCTACTCTTTACCACAGATACTCACTTTGCAAATATGGACGAACCCCTATTGCGCTACAGGATCTTCCCTAACTCATTTACCAGAACACTAAATTTAGACAAAAGAGCAATATCTGCCCACAACACTATTACCAACATAAAAAGATACGTGGCTTTAAGTGGGAAAGCAGAAAAAACCCTGATAAGAATCAGACAAGAAATGCCTCTTCCAATAAGTAGGCTCTTTATTGTTTTTATCGCATATTTATCGGCCGCCACAAATTTCTGTAGAAAAGAAAGACTGGGTCTACGAAAAGCTCCCTTTATATATTGGAGATTGTTCACTCTCTCGGTGTTTCTCACTAAATATTTAGTGAAAGAAATCTACCATATTTTCCGTTGAGAATTTGTGTGAATTATCAAAGCCCAGAAAATAGGAGACTTAGTGCTTTTCTCGACATCAGCTTCAAATGCCTTTTTTAGCTCCACGTCATATTGTTCAGCGTCAAAGGTTGGCTTTTTAAATTTCCTTGTGATTAAAACTGGCCAAGTAAAATATTTAAAATGCACTCTTTTCCCCCTTCCCCCGCCTAAACCAAAAAGAATGAACTTTGAATTATTCCCAAAGATTCTAGTTATCTTTGAAATATTTCTTGGGGTGTACTGTCTCAAGCCATGAAAAAAATACAAAGGCAATGTGGCAGCAGCTGGAAAAATATGTATTTGAAGACTTGGCTTATTACTTTTTTCTATATGGGCTTTTATTTGCTCAAAAAAACTTAAATCGTTATCAAAGTGCTCTATCGCTGTTTGGGTTATAAATAGATTCGTGTCTTGGGGAATTATGGAGCTAATATCATTTGAGGAAGATTTTATGAGTAAAAAATTTTTGTATTTACTCATCAAATCACCCCAATTAGACCTTTCCTTAGCGTCAACTCCAGTATACGAGTTTATTGCCCCCAGACTGGAATCAAATAGGCGTGCTCCATAATTACCGGACCCACATCCAGTATCAAAAACATTTATTTTGTTCAGTTCTTCTTCAATGGCCTTCCACGGGAGAGACATCCAAAACAGGTCGGAAAATTTTCTTGCTACAGAACTATCTTTATAAGTAAGAGGCCACTTATCTTGCCAGCCATTAAAATTGAATTTGTTAAGCCTTATTCTTTCGTCTAAATTGGAATATGGGAAAAGATTATTTAACCAATTGAGAAAAAGATAGAGTATTTTTTGATATCTATTTAAACCACGGTCGGCATTATAATTATGAAGCGAAGTAGACTTCATAAAAATGCATTTAAATTAATTCGCCCACTAACAAATCTACCAAGTGTCTTAGACTGTGGGTTTCGTCTGCGTATTTGGCTAATTTGTCTCCCAATTGGTTTCTTTCAATATCATTTAACGAAAGCAAGTGCTTTATCTTCTCACTCGCACTACCCGCTTCCAAGCTCATTAATTGGCATTCTTCGGGAATATAACCTCTAAAAACAGAGTTCGAAACTAAAACTGGGGTACCTGATGCCATACCTTCAAGCATTGTTTTATCAAAACTACCATCAGGAGTCAGATTTACATACAGGGAATAATGGCCATAGAGAGTTGCAGTTTCTTCGTGTGCCACACCTTTTTTGAACGTGAGTTTATTTTTTGATACTAGATTGTCGCCAAGCTTGTGGAGAGTTTTTTCATACTCAAAGTCTTCTGGGTTAGCAGGTGACCCCACAATATCTGCATGAAAATCAAAACCATTGCCATCAAGAGCATTGATCGCTTCAATAAATACATGGACGTTCTTAACAGGTGACAGCCTGCCAAAAAAGAGTACAGACCTAGGTGTTGGGAGCGTGCTACTTTTTCTATATAAACCCATATCAACGCCTGCGGGCATTATTTTGGTTTTATCGAATTGTGCAGTAAATGATTTAGGTGAGGTGCAAAACACTCTTTGTGACAACGCCACAGCAAACCTTGTAAAGGCGGTACCTTGAAGATGGTTCCTCCATAGGGTTATTTTCTTACCTAAAATTTTCCAAAGTAAAAAACCTAAAATAATATACTCCTCATTCATATGTACAAAAACTGAATCGTAATTATTTCTCTCCTGCCAAATGTATTTGTAAAACCTATATATATATCTAATTCTTTTTTTGGATTGTTTGTATTCCGACATGCTTTCCTTGCCAAGGGTTAGGACTTTCACATGTTTAGGAAAATCATATTCCCCTCTTTTGAGACATATGATTGTCAACGGATCTGAATGTTTGGCAAATTCGGTTGCCCAAGCATGGAAAAATCCTAATTCTCTGTCTGTTTTATCTATCGTTTGCGTCAATATAAGAATTCTGTTTTTCATATAATTTGTATTATATAGACTTTATTGTTATGTCTAGTCCCTCCTCAAACGTCACATCAGGTTTGTAGCCAAAAGTTTTTTTAGCCTTTCTTATGTCAGCGAAGCTATCCTTTATATCGCCCTGCCTAGGTGGAACATAGGTGGGTTTTATGGTTTTTTTTGCAAGTTTGTTAATACTTCTAACCAAATCGTTTAGGGAGATTTGCCCACCAGACGCAACGTTATATACCTCACCAAAACCTTTTTTGGTGGTTAATGCTTTTAGGTTTGCTTGTACAGCATTTTTAACGTAAGTGAAATCTCTTGTATGTTCCCCGTCGCCAAATATTACAGGCGCCTCACCTTTTTTAATAAGTGCAATAAATTTAGGAATTACAGCTGAATATGGACTATGTGGATTTTGGCGTGGGCCAAAGATATTGAAGAATCTTAACCCAATTGTTTTGAGCCCATACATTGAATTAAATATCCTCCCATACAGCTCTGCGGTTAATTTATGCACGGCATAAGGCGAAAGAGGGTTTGTTGGCATAGTTTCCACCTTTGGGAGTACTGGCGTATCACCATAGACCGAGCTTGATGAAGCATAAATGACGCGGTCAACACCAGAATCTCTTGCAGCCAAAAACACAGAGAGTGTGCCGACAGAATTTACCATCTTGGTTTGCATTGGGAGCTCTATACTTTTAGGTACAGAAGGGAGGGCCGCCATATGTATAACAGCAAAGGCACCTCTAAATATTTCTTTGAGTAAATCGGTGTTTAAAATTGAGCCTTCAACCAACCTGATTTTATCTATGACGTGCTTCAGGTTGTCTCGACTGCCAGTAGAGAAATCATCAATTACAAATACCTCGGCACCAATGTCTAAAAGCCCATCAACTATGTGTGAGCCTATAAACCCAGCACCGCCAGTTACAACGATTTTTTTACCCTTCATATATTTTTACGGGATGAGAAACACGGCTAACAGACAGGTTGGACTGTCGTTTTAACATATTGTACTCAAAATACTAGCCTATTTATTGAATATTTTCAAGCATAAGTTGCCAGCGATTATTTTGTACTTGTAAAAATTTTTCTTTAGAAACAATAAGACTATCTATTACTCTTTGGGCAGAAATCCCCATAATCGTTCTCCTTTCTTGGTCTAGTAGTATTTTCGCCTGTTCAAATAATTTTTCATCATCATCAACCGGCGCTACGAGTGCAGAATTTAATTTGGCTAAATCATGAGCAACGCCCACATCTGTCGAAAGAATAGCTCGCCCAGCAAGCGCGGCTTCTGCAATTGCCATCCCATAACCTTCAAAAAAACTCGTCTGTAAATACAGGTGTGCAGAAGCAAAATAATCTTTAGTATCTTCCTGCCAACCTTCAAATGACACATGGTCCTTAATCCCAAGTTTTTTAGAAAGTTTTTCTAATTTTTTTCTTTGTGAACCATCTCCAACAATAATTAAACCTGCCCTCGGCTCAATAGTTAATACCTTTTGTAAAAGTCGTATTGCTTGAGCAACATTTTTTTCTGGCTCTAACCTTGCAATAGTTAGCATAATAAAACCAAGCCCGAGATATTTATTAGAAAGAAAGTTTCTATTTCCATAGTCTAGTGGTTTTTTAATAGCTATTGGCAAAACATAAATTTTATCTTTATCAACAATTTTTGAAATCGATTCAGCGATGGTATTAGATACAACTCTTATCGTGTCTGCTGTTTGTAAGACTTCTTTTAATCTTGAAACTCTTATTTTATGGAGAAAAGATTGTCCACTAAACCATGGACTCATTATGTCTCCATGTATTTGAAGCTCGAGCGGGATATTAAATTCCTTTTTTAAAAGGACACCGGCAGTTCCTGTATCAAATGGATCTTGGGTGGTAATAATAGTATTTTGCGGATTCAGATTATTTTTGAGAATTATTTCTTTTGCTTTTTTTATAATTCCTTTGACTCGTAAAAATGGCCAACCTCTACCTATAGGAAACACGACAATATTTTCTGCTAATTTATACTCAACTCCTTTCCCAGAAACTACTATAAAAATTTTATGAGCTAAAACAGAGTACGAGGCCAAGCGTAAGGCAACGGCTGATTGTGGATTTGCTAATCGAGGATCACCACTAAACATTAATACATTAATCTCCTTTTGGTTCATACAAGTTTTTTTATAATCTGCATGTGTTCATCAGTAACATTTTCCCATGATTGGTTCATTGGTAATTTATTAACAACAGAAACAGCTTCCTCATAATTTTTTTCATCAAATAAATACGTTAGTTTTTGTTTTAGCTCTTCTTTGTCTTCTGGGTTAAATAGAAATTCTTTTGGTAAATCTACAGAAAGGCCGTGACCCTTAGAAAGTAATACAGGCTTCCCAAATGATAATGCTTCTAAAATAAAATTAGGGTTGAATTCACTAAGGGCAGGACCGATACAAATACTAGATTCCCTAATATATTTGAAGAGGGTTTCTTGCGGTACTGAATCTAAAAATATAACTTTATCTTCTAAAGAGAGAGAACTGACCATGTTAACTAGTTTTTCTTTGTCTGGACCAGAACCAATAAGAATAAATTTTCCTATTCCTATATCTTTAAAAGCATCAATAACTAAAGGTAAATTTTTATAGCTAACAAAACGACCAGCAAACAAAATTATAGGCTCCTTTGGCAAAACCGACTCTGCTAGCTCTCTTTTAAACACTGGGTTTTTTATGATGCTTATTATTTCTTCTCTTACTCCATAATATTTTGAATAAAAATCTTTAAAACCTTGATTATAAACAATCACAAATTTAGCCGTTGTGAGCATTGATTTTATCGCTTGAAAAAGCTTCGGTTTGTCTTTTTTGTACAAACCAAGCTGATAATATTTTTCAATAGGCATTAATCTTCTTCCCTGTTCAGCTTCTCTTTCCCAAATTGGGTCCCCTCCAATCCTAATAATAAAAGGCTTTGCAAAAATTCTTGCAATAACGCTTGCTGGAATCCCTGCAGATGTTGGATCAAAAGCGTAAACCAGTTTAGAAAATGGGGCGTAAATTAAAAGGGCAAGAAAATAGAAAAACCATTGTAAAATCTTAGGAAGTTTTCTAGAAATGCGAATGACTTTAAAGCCAAGATCTGTGTTTGAGTGATCGTTGCCATAAGCCACTACAACAGGCCTAAAACCTTCCTTTTTTAGCCTTTCGGCTATCTTTCTGACATGTATGGCGGGTCCACCGACATCTGGATAGAATATCCCTGCAGCCAAGAGAATTTGCATATATAATTACCTCTATTATGTCCAAAGAGCACAAAATAGCAATTATAGGCATTGGCCATTGGGGAAAAAATCTCCTTGCTGAATTAGAGAAGCAGGTCGAGGTGAAATATAAATGTGACAACAAAACCGATTTGAATGTGGTTTTTTCAGACCCTGAAATAGAAGCCGTTTTTGTGGCAACACCCACCAAAACACATTTTGAAGTAGCAAAAAAAGTTATAACGGCTGGGAAGCATCTATTTTTGGAAAAGCCTGGCACCAGCAGTTCTTCTGAATTAGCGGAGATAGTAGAAATGGCACGAGCTAAAAACTTAGTCTTCGCTGTGGGATATGAGTTCCCCCATCACCCAGCTATCCAAAAAATAAAAGAGTTGATAGCGGGGCACCAAATAATCGGCATGGCTTTTGAGTGGAATAAGTGGGGCACTTTTGAAAATGACGCTGTTCCCCATTTACTTTCTCATGATATATCAGTAGCTAAATATCTAGGACTACAAAATATAACACCTGTATTCCATCATAGGACAAAAGTAATATCCGAATCAGACATTACAATAACCAAATTCTTGGGTGAAAACAATGAAGAGATAGTTTCATATATAAATAGAACTTCTGGCACTGCAGAAAAATCTGCTACCATCATTACCGATAAAGACATATTCATTATAAGTGGAAACAAGTTGTTCAAAGTAAATCAGGAAAATAGAGAGTTGGAACAAATAGAAATAGATACCACTTCACCTGTTGCAAACGAAATAAAAGACTTTCTGACCGCCCTAGAGAATGAAAAGACGCCGAAAATGAACGGTGATTTTGCCTTGGCTGTATATAAAACTATCGAGAGTGTGAAGATTTAACAATTTTTAGCACTTCCTCCGCCGCTTCCACACAATTGCCAATTTTCCCTGAAAATACGTGAATTATTTTGTCGCCGATCTTTGAGACTAATGTTGGGCGTTCATCTGTATGGTCCACATTAGGCAAAACTGTTCTTACTGTGTACATTGAACCAACATGCTCTGCTCCTTCAATTTCTGGCATAAAAGTCTTAGCGACTTCCATAAACTTTTTTATATTAGTAATAGGAGGATTTCTAACAATGCCTTTATTTAACAAAGGCTTATATTCTTCTGGTATTTCTGGATATAAACCAGTGTTTGACCTGTGTATCGCATGGACAACATTGCCCATTACATGCAAATCAGTATTCGCATAGGGGTCAACGCAGAAAAATGGTCCGTCCATAATTACTATACTTTTATTTCTAAATTTGGGCGACAACTTAAGTACGGGCTTTTCACATAATTCAAATTGATACTCTTTTTTGGCTTCAGGATATCTTTCCAAAATGAAATTGGAATTGGCATAAGTGCAATTAACCACAATGTCGTACTCGTCTATTTGATGGGCCTGAAACTCTTGACCAAGATAAACTTTTATATTTGATTCTCTAAGTTTTATTTCCGCTATTTCATAAAGCTTTATTGGATCCAAAAGAGATTCTTTGCCTTTTATTGAAACATCAACCATATGATCAAAAATATGATCTAGCTTCTCTTCTTCATGTTCTAGCCCACAGTCTACGCAAAAATTAATAAAGTCCTTGCCTGAAATTTTGCTTTTCTCTTTTGCAATTACGTAATAGTGGTCGTTGTTTTCGAGGACCGCCTCACCATACTCTTTTTTAAAAGAATCTTCTGAATACTTTGACGAGAGAGCTGTAGATTTGCTTCTTGGATAGTGGTACCCCCTGTGAAGCCTGTACTGGTTTATCCCCGAAGCAGAGGAGAGGATTTTGTCATTTTTTTCAAACAGATACACATCAAAACCAGCTTTTCCAAGCTTTACAGCTGTGGTAATACCAAAAATTCCAGCCCCAACTACGGCTATTTTCATGAGCCATCAGTCTACAATAAATCTCATTAATTGAAAAGCCCCGCCTCACGCTTACGCGCGGGCGGGGCTTGTTTTATCCGATGACAGAGTCGCTTCCTTAATCTACCTCTTTGGGCGGTTCGTAGAACTTGGTGACCACCACCTTGAAGTGACTGGCCTCTCCCACAACGGGCTCGAGTCTGAGACCGAAGTCTTCGAACATTTCCTTCCACTGTGGGTGATCTTTGAGAAGCCCCAGATCGTCCTCGCTCACAAAGAGCGTGTCAACTCCCTTCTTGAGCTTGTCACGGAAGAAGAGAGCGCGGCCAATCTCCATGATCTTCATGTACAGCTGGGAAGCATGATACATGCGCCGATAAAGCTCGTTGCCAGATTTATTGCCCTGCTCACGAGAGCCATGCCAATACCACTTGTCGTTATCCCAGGCAATCTGATTGCCATACAGAACAGCGGTGTAAGCGGTGCCGTCGCAAGGATTGTTGCCACCGTTGTAGGTATCGCCGAAACTGATCATGAACAGAAATCGCAAATCGATTTCTTCTGGCTTGGAGGGCAAGCCTTTCACGGCCCTGCCACGAATCACACTGGCAGCATTGTGTGTCTCGTTGAAACTTCCAGTTCTCTCGGCCATCTCAATCTCCCCTATGGAGTTGTGGAGCAGTGGCAACATGGCCACTCGGGTTAAAACACCTCTTAAAGAGCATCGGCCCTATGCCGACCTTATTTGATTATAAATAATTTGATACATTTGTCAATAGCTAATTTAGCCTAGTATTTTAGCCATATTTTGGGAAATCAGTGGCCAATCGTATTTTGCACTAACAAGTTTCTTGGCATTGTCCAAAATCATTTCCATGTCTTGTGACGATAAACTGATTATCTTTTGAATAACTTCTGAAACATTTTTTGGATTGTTTGGTTCACAGAAAAATCCTGTTTCATTATTTTTTAGAAAATCTACAATTCCACCTACTGGCGTCCCAATTATCGGTACGCCTCCCGCCATCGCTTCTATAAAAGAATTCCCCATTCCTTCAGAGCGTGAGCACCTGATAAATATGTTTGAAGCTTTTAGATAAACAACCATTTGGCTGTGCGGAATAAGGCCTAAAAATTTGACCCTGTTTTCAAGTTTTAACTTTTTTACCAGATTCTTCAGCTTCTCTTCTTCCTCCCCTACCCCAGCGATAGTAAAAATTATGTTTGAAGGTAAAAATGATAAAGCATTTATTACAGTATCTATCCCGTTTTTATATGTTAACCGCGACGCTGTAAACAACACTATGTCTTGCTCACTAGCACCCATCGCTACTCTAGCAGAACTTATTTCTTCAATAGAAAACTGCTTTGAAAACAGAGAAACATCTACACCATTTGGCACCACATCTACATCGCCACTAAAGCCCATTTTCCTTGCCCAGCCGGCAAGAAAAGTTGAGATTGTTTGCACCTTTTCGGCATTTCTAAAACCATACTTAAGTAGTGGCAAAAAAGGCAAAATATGTGGGCGTCTAAAAACTCTTGAGAACGGGTCGCCGTCCTGAAGTGTTAAAACGTAGGGAGTTTTGTTTCCCCAGAAAATTCTCATTAGGGATATTGGGAAAAGCATATAAGTCATAATCGCCCAAAATTTGTCGTATTTTTTTACATTATTAAGACCCATCGCCATCGTTATGGCACGAGGTACAAAAAGTATCTTATCTTTATAAGTTGAACCAGAGCCTACTCTATAAACATTCACATTACCTATTTTTTCTTCAGTTTTGTGCGAAGTATCAAAACGCATTGTAACCATATCAAATTCAAAACCAGCCAAGCGGTCTGTTATTTCTTTTACAGCCACTTCTGCTCCTCCGACTTGAGGATAATAGGCTAGAGAAAATATTAGTATTCGTTTTTTGGGCTCCATATTTGGGAATGATACTACCAGCAATTACTTAAATTGAAAGTATCTTGCGAAGCTCGTCTTCTGGTATTTCATTTGGATGATTTTTGTGTTTCTTCTGCTCTTCTTTTGGCACGCTGTTCTTGGGAGGTATCTCCTCTGGCCTCAGCGGTGGTTTGTTTTCATTTGGATTCTTGGCCACAAGAGAAGACAGGGCATCTTTCAGAGCGTTTACATTCGGAGGTGTAGGTTTTTTATGATCCTCTTTGTGTATTTTTGTAGGAATATGTTTTTTTGCAAAATTCTCCAAAGAAACTGCTGGGACTTGAAGGGGCGCACTTACTACCGGAGTGGCAACCCCTGTTTTTATAGCTTCAAAAAGAGCTTTCTTCATATCAGATCTGGTCTCTTTATTTTCTCCGCTAGGACCGTTGTTATTGGAAAAACTTTTTCCGCCCCCAAACCCACCGCCTCCCGCTTCGCCGAATCGAGGCGAGCCAAATCCCCCTCCTCCTTTTTTCTTTCTTTTTTCCATCTCTATCCTTTCATCTTCACCCTCTAAATACCAAAGCCTGACCCCTTCCTCTATTTGGTCTTTCGGTCTTGCAAAAGAATTTCTGGACGCAGAAACAATCTCATCATGAAAAGTTTGCTCTGGTTTTTCTATAGGAGGAATGGAGAGCGCAGAGAACGGCTGAGAGCCTATGCCGTCTATCATAAGAGTCAGATACATCTGGTATCTTCCTAGATTTACCATATCTTCAGCTGTGAATTGGGGCATGAAGAGCTTTTCCAACAGTTCAGCATCAAGAGGTCCTACTCTAAATGAGATGGTAGTACCCACGTTTCCAAAAACAGCAGAGCGCACTTCCTCAGACATCTGGTCTACATACTGATGTGCGATGGTGAGATTGAGTTTATATTTTCTAGCTTCAGATAAAATATCAGCAAAAGATTCATTGGCAAATGACTGAAATTCGTCTACAAACAAATAAAAATTAGGCAACTTTTGGAGCTCGCGGTCTGGCACATCAGACCTAGACATCGCCCCTAGATATATCTTTGTAATAAGCATAGAGCCTAAAAGGTTGGCGTTAGCTTCACCCACTTTTCCTTTAGAAAGATTCGCAATAAGAATTTTCTTATTGTCCATTGCTTCACGGATATCAAACGACGAGTGTTTTTGTCCCACAATATTTCGGACGAGTGGGTTGGCAGTAAATTGCCCAATTTTGTTTTGAATGGCAGCACCAGCTTCCTGCATATACTTTTCGCCGTATTTTTCAAATTCGTCTACCCAAAAAGATTTTACAGATGGGTCAGAGATATTTGATACAACTTTCTGGCGATACCATTTGTCTGAAAGCATTCTGTTTACACCCAAAAGAGTTGAATCAGGATATTCAAGAAGCGCAAGGAGTGTATTGTTTAAAATATATTCCATTCTGGCAGACCATGCGTCCACCCAAATTTTCTTGAAGGCAGACATTAAGCCTGATGCTACTAAGTGCCTACGCTCTGGCCCCACATCCTCCATTACATTGAAAGAAACTGGGTAGTCTGTATCGAAGGGAGCAAAATAAATCACATCTTTTATACGATGCTCTGGAACATATTCCATGATAAGTTCTGCTGATTTGCCGTGTGGATCAACAAAGGCTAGACCATTGCCGTTCTGGATATCTTGCACCGCCATATTTTCAAGGAGAGTAGATTTACCCATGCCCGTCTTCCCTATCACATATACATGGCGAGTTCTGTCTTTGGCTTTTATGCCAAACTTCACGTGCTTATTTCGAGCATCTGTTTCGCCGAAATATGTTATTTGGTCGTCTTCGTGCATAGAACTTTTAGTCAATTATAACGTAAAAAAGCTTGTTTTTTATTGACATACGCGCCACAGGCTCTAATATAAAATCAGAAAAATTCGGAGGATAAATGAGAACAGAGGAAAATGCTGAAAGTCTTTGCATGGTACTCCAGTCTCACTGGGCCAAACACAGAACCTTACACAAGCAAGCTTGGTTCGCCGACAAGGAAACGATTTGCACGATACTTTCGATGATTCCTAACACGCCGGAGAATCGTGCTTTCCGCCAACAGCTGTTGAACAGACTGCCTCTGGAGAGATCCGGATAATGGGCCGATGCTTTGCATCGGCCCATTCTTATTCTGAAAGTAAAGCGTCCCTAGTGTACTTATTGCCAGCATCCCAAAGCATCCAACTATTCAAACCCGCATCATAAGTAGCTTTTATTTGAGCTCGAACCATTTCTGGCGTATATGGTACTGGGTAGTCATTGTCCTGAAGCCACGGGCGAAGTTTTGCTGTGGTTGAAGCAACGGTGTTGTTGTAAATATTTAAACGATCTTCAGCGCTTTTCATTGAAAAAAACACTATGTCATAGGGCACCTTATTTGGATTGGGCCAGCCGTTAAAATTAGGCGGATAATGAGACGGATACACCATAGGAGCTATGTAGTCGAAATGTGGGAAGGTGTTTTCCAGTAACTGTCCTATATTTAAATCATCCGTATTGGTAGTCGTCATCCCAAACAAATCTGCTGAAATTACTATTCCGAGTGGTCTCAAAGAAGTGTCGAGATAAGAGAAAAATTCTTTGAGCATTGCTGGTTTCGTAGATGTGCCACTCAGGGTGTAAACAGCATCTTTCATATTGCCGTCTGATGGGTATCTTATGTAGTCAAAATTTATTTCATCAAAACCTATGTCGTATGAAGCCCTAGCCAAATTTACTATACGGTCCCAATACGGTCTCGCCCCCACATCTATAAAAGAAAGTCCTTTTCTGTCTTTCCATATCCCCCCTCCCTTACTCTGAACCGCAAGTTCTGGATGAATCTTGGTATACAAAGGATCCTGAAATACAGAAATTCTCCCCGCCACATATATACCATCCTTATGAAGCTCATCTATAAAATCCTGCATATCTTTCACGACACAGCCCGTACCTTCAACTTCATCAAGCCCTTCTTTTTTAAAAGATATGGTGCCCGTAGAATCTTTGATGTCTATAACAACAGCATTTAGCTCCGTCTCTTTTATGAGCTTTCTCATTGATTCTCTCCACGACGGAGTGCCCGCAACACAGGCTGTCATATAAATAGCTTTCACTGCATCAGGAGTTTTCACGTGAGTAGCCACTCTTTTTGCTGGTAGTGTCGAAGTGGCTAATGGTTCATTGGAAACAATATTTATAGCGACAATTCGTGGAATATAAACCACACAAAGAACAACAAAAATCGAAGACGAAACTAGAACGAGAGCGGTCTTATTAATTTTTGAAACGAGAAGCTTCATTACCACTCATTCTATGTATTATTTTCGGATACTTCATTAGTGCTAGTGGACATATTTCCTGCCTCTCCAGAAGGTTCATGCGATTCGCTTTCTATAAAAACAGGGTTTTTTTCTTTTCGCCTTCTCGGTCTTTTATCTTTCACTATTCTTCTTTCCAAAGATTTTCTGCTTGCAAAAAACATTATAAGAAGTCCGCCCAAGAATTGTAGGAATGACTCAAATCCACCAGGAAAACCTAAGACTGGCATTAGAAAAAATATAAGACCTATCGCGAAAATTGTTTTTCTGTTTTGCATTTGAGACATTCTAACATTTCTTTTGGCTTTATAAATAGTGGGTTTTTTGGTATATTCGCCTCATGTCCGCTTTTGCTAAAGCTTCAGTGGGACAATGCGCGCATAGCTCAGCTGGTAGAGCATTCGACTGATACTCGAAAGGTCCTAGGTTCGACCCCTAGTGCGCGCACATAATACACAAATATCCCGCCTGCGCGGGATTTTGTGATTATGTGCGAGGGCGCAGTGATGTTTTTATTTGAGCGAAGCGAAAGGTAAAAACCACGAGCCGGGGCCGCGAAAAATTTCCGTTAGGAAATTTATTTGTGACCACAGTCTTATTAAACAGAAAGGCCGCGAGCGTTAACGCTCGCGGCCTCCGCACGTAAAGGACTTCACCTCATCCACCACTCAGGCCCGAGGATTGCCATCCTCGTAATGATGAAGGCAATGAAGAAAGCGAGAACGGCCAGATTGAGAGCATCCGCAACCGAGACGTACCCATCTTTCCCGTCGGTTTGAACCTTTGGTCCGATATTGATCATTGGAACTCCCGTGCGAGAGACCCCACGACCCTCTTTCTGTTTTCTAGTATATACCTATTTACACCGTTTGTCAATAGCTTACAAAAAGCCTTAATAAAGCTATTATTTGTGCCCATACCCAACGGATTATCAAAGAATTGACAAAACTAATATATGTGCTACTGTACCAATAGCACAGAAGTACCCCCCTCCCCTCAAGAACAGGACAGGCAAATGCGTCTCATGATTACCGTGCAGGCAACGAAGCACGTCGAGGAACTCGTGAATGGTGGTGGCATTGTCGTCATCATCGAGGAACTTCCCAACGTCCTTCATGACGATCGTGGTATCGGTGCCAATCAAGTCCTTGCTGACCACATCGCCAAGCAGGCCGGCCACGCGCGAAAGCGCTTCGAGGGCAGGTTCGCTCCTGAGGTCGCTACCCAGATCATTCCGTAGTCCGAACGACTAGAAAAAGACCGCCGAGCCCATATTGGTGCTCGGCGGTTTCTCTTTATGTAAATTTGTGCAAACAAAAACCACCCATTCGGGTGGTTTTTGTTTGAAGAAATTCACTTTCTCTTGTTTCGTTCTTTGTTTAATAGTCTTCCCTATTTGCCAAGTGAATTGAGATGTTATCACTATCATCATTATGTCCTCGTCCGCCAAAGGGCGAACGAATACACAATATCGACTAATTTCCTTTTGGGAAATGTTGAATGAATCCACGAGCAGCTTCCGCTACCCGTGCCTTGTTACGACTTACTCCCTGTTACCGAACTTACCGTGGGCCGCCATACGGCGGACTTTGGGTATTCCCGGCTCCCTTGAGTTGACGGGCGGTGAGTACAAGACTTGAGAACGTATTCACCGCGGTATAGCTGACCCGCGATTACTAGCAAATCCAACTTCATGGGGTCGAGTTGCAGCCCCCAATCCGAACTGAGGCGCGCTTTATTAGGATTGGCTCAGGATTACTCCGTCGCGACCCGTTGTACGCGTCATTGTATTATGTGTGTAGCCCAAGGTATCAAAGGGACATGCTGACCTGGCGTCATCCTCTCCTTCCTCCCAGCTTTCTATACACTAATCGCGCATTACGCGTTTTTTTAATGTAGAGAAAGCTGGGCGGTCTCGCCTGAAATATATAACA
>CAYGCY010000004.1:1885-53334 GCA_964348525.1 uncultured Candidatus Saccharibacteria bacterium | reverse complement strand
GGTAGAGCAGCTCCCTCTTAAGGAGATGGTCGGGGGTTCGATTCCCTCTGAGCGGACACGAGAGAAGCGAGTGGCCGACCAAACGAGCCAACTACTTGGCTCGTGGAGGAATCGAAGGCCGGAGCATGTCGCCAAGGCCGACGCGAGGCGGGGTCACAGATAATTCCGTCTTGGCGGAATTATCTGTGACCGATTCCCTCTGAGCGGACAAGCGAGGCTTTCGCTTAGTTGGGCGAGTGGTGAAATTGGTATACACGCCAGTCTTAGGAACTGGTCCCGTAAGGGGTGGAGGTTCAAGTCCTCTCTCGCCCACAAATTCGAATGAGTCATAAAGCGCGGAAGCTTGCTTACGTAGTTTATGCGAATGAAGAATTTGTATCGTAATCGATACAAAAAGAAACATAAACAAGTTAGCGGTACAAGGTTCCACCTTGGCTTTACCAAGGTGGAACCTTGGTAAACATTTGGGTACTTGACAAATAAGGCTCTTGGTGCTATCATATACACAGAGCTCTTACAAATTCGTTTCTTCTACCCACGCCCTTGGAGGCGATCAAATGGTACTCTTTCTGTTCCTGCTCCCCATCGTGACGGCGATTGTTGTCGTCCTCGGCATTTGGCTCGGCTGGATTGGCTGGGCTTCGGCCCTCGCCATCCTGTTCGCAATCGGCGCCGTCTGGTTCATCGCGCGGAACATCCGCGTATGGTGGCCGGCAGTCGTCGGTCGCACGCGGGCGTTCGGCAACTGGCTGAACAGCCGACGCCTCGAAATCGGAGCGTTCATTTCGATCGCCCTGACCATCGCGATTCTCGGCATCGGTTTCTACTACGGCCTGTGGCCGAAGTTGAAGGCCGAGGCCGCAAAGAACGCGGTCGCGCCCGTGACGACGTCCGCGCCTGTTTCAAGGGCGCGCGTCACCAAGGCGCCTGTGGTACAGGACCTCGATCCGAACGAGGAGGGGGCGCTAATCCCCCTCAATCCCGCCTGCAAGACGAGATGGGACATCTTCGGAACCCCCGGAGACTCGCTGTGGATTACGACGGACCATGGGTCCATCGCGACCACGGTGGACGATCCACGGGTCACGGCCGGTCGCACGACCAGTCTGAGGTTCAAGTTCAGAAGTGGCGGGCAGGTGGCGCTCAGCGAAACCTGTCCGTAGAAGAAACGAAATACCCCCATTCCGTTACAACGGAATGGGGGTATTTCTTTTTTATATAAAGCAAAGTGCCTCATTTAGGAGCGCGGTATATCTCTCCGTGATGAGGCACCTTGCTTTATATTATTTTATTTCTGTCTAAACCTAAAATGGAAAACCCAAATCAGTAACTCCGAAAGTACCTAATACAATCTTTATAATACTTTTTGCCCCAAACATTATTAGAAGCCCCAAAAGGCCCCACATAATATTTCTTTGTCCCTCCTTTCTGTTCCCTTCGTCTGCAGGATTTCGGATAAACTGAAACACTCCCCAAAGAAACACCATCATCGCGACGGCAAATCCAAGTATTATGATTGGGTTTAGAATAACCGAATCTACTTTCTTTATGAATTCAACCATTTCGGTCTTTCCAAAAAGCTATCTGATGTCGTTTACACGAGGAACGTTAGGAAGCGACTGACCTTGCTGAATGCCCAAAGCATTTCCAATGAATGATACTAGGCCCCAAACTGACACCATCACGAAGAGAGCTACTACTCCCCAAACCATGATATGTTTACCAGCTTTTTTAGCATCTTCGTCTCCGCCTGAAGCTAGAATAAAGCGTGCTAGACCATAAAAGAAGAACAAAAGTGCTGCAGCTACCAAGATAGGTAGGGCACTGTTGATTATTTCTCCAATGTTGGTCAACAAGGTATCTACATTCCTAAGGTCTGGATTGGTCTGTGCCAAAGCAAGCATAGGAAGCATCGCACCTGAAGTAATTCCAATTAATTTTTTCATAATTTATATTTAACCTTTAATAGGCTTCAATTATTATAACTTAAAGAGGAGAATATTGATTAGATATGGGGATAAAAAGGCTAATTTGTGGGGATGGTGTTTGGTATTCCTCCTAAGAAATCTCCGTAGATAAAGGCAATTAGTCCCCCAATCGACACCATCACAAAAAGAGCAATGAGCCCCCAGAAAACAATTTTTCTACCCTCTTCAATTTTTCCGGTGTCGCCCTGCGCTCGAATTATTTTAAACACACCCCAAATAAAATATAGGAGAGCGAGCCCAACAGTAATAGGAATAAGCCTTTCAAAAAGTTGCCCCACACATATTAAAATCCCCTGTATATTTCCGCCATAACAATCTATTGTCCTCCCATAAGTGGTCCCCCCTGGAAAAGTGGGGCCCGTCGTTGTTCTCCCAGTACCAGTCTGATCAGCAAAGGCAAAGGCTAGAGGCAAGGCTAAAGAAACTACAAGTGTGATTATTAGTATTTTTTTCATTATTGTGGAAGTAAAGGAAGTCCAGATATGCTACCTCCAAACGCACTTGCGTACAAAAGATTCAACAGCCCATAAACAGACACCATCACAAATAGAGCGAGAGTCCCCCATATCATGAGGTCCTTACCTTCCTGCTCTTTATTTTCGTCACCAGAATTTCTAATAAATCTTGTAAGGCCCCAGAAGAAGAACCATAAGGACATCACAACGGTCAAAGGTATTACTATTCTTATGAGATCAATAAGCAAGGAAATAAATTCTTTAAATGTTTTTGGGGTTTCTACAAAAGGCGAACCGAAAAACGAAAAAGCCGATCTGTTTGAATCATTTACAGTACTGATAGCGCCACCAGATTGAATGAATGGGTTAGTTGGTCCAAGTACATCACTGGCAAATTTTAAACACCTTGTCGTATCATTTTCTTGGTGCTGTCCTATCACTTTAAAATACGGCTGACCAGTTTCATCGTCCCATGATTCCACCGTGTCATAATCTATTACCGTTTTTTTGGCGTACTCTACGCACCCTCCTCCGGTTGCAATACTTCCACCAGATTCAATAGACCCACCTGCCCTAGGAATTGTCCCTCCAGAAAAAATGTAATAGACGGTTCTTATAAGATTGCCCGAACGAATCCCTCCGCCACTCATAACAGAGCCACCTCCCGTGACGGATCCACCCGTCTGTATCTTGCCTCCCGCGGTAGTAGAAGTGCCTGTTTGTATCTGGCCTCCTGCGGTGGTAGAAGCACCTGTGTTAATAGCCCCACCGCTTGGAACTGAAGTAGCCGTCTTTATTGGGCCTCCAGTCGGTATGGTTTTTATATTAAAAGTTTGAGAGCTTGCAGGATCTCCAAATGGAGAAGTTTCCGCGAAGAGAACTATAGGTAAAATTACTACTCCAATTGCAAGAATGTATTGAAATGATTTTACGTTTTTCACTTTATTGTAGAGATTTTATGGTGGCTTCTATCATTTTTGCGAGAGCTACAGAACCCAAAAGTATCGCCGCACCTATTGCCGTATAGGTAAAATTCCTTCTGGCTTCAGATATTTTATCTTCACTACCCCTTGCAGTAACAAATAGAAATCCTGAATAAATTATCATGATGACCACTATCACTCCCCCTATTGGCTTTACTGCCTTATCGAGAATAACGTAAATCAGGCCTAACAAATTACCATCTTCTCCAGCACCTTTAAAAGGATTCCCTATTCGTATATTAGTAGAGCCTTCATTGGCCGTGCCTCCACCTGTTGGTTGGTTCGCTGTTCCTCCGCCTGTTGGCTGGCCTGCAGTACCTCCGCCGGTCTGAGCAAAGACACTTGAAAACACAAAACTTGAAACTATGAGCGCCAAAATTATTAGATGTATTTTTTTCATTTTATAGCAAATTAACTATCGAGCCCGACTTAACGAATGTATTTATTATAAACGTCACCAAAATATACGCACCCACTATCCACGCAAAACCTATCCCAACCTTTATGAGCATCCCTCTACCTTTTTCAAGCTTCCCCTTATCTCCACCTGAAGTGAGGATGAGAAACCCCGCCCAAGCAAACGTTACGGCCGTCAGAGGAAAGGCAATCAGTACCAAATCTTTTATGAGATTTTTCACAAAGAGTATCAGGTGTGGGAATTTGCACTGCTGATCTTGCGCTGGCATATCTTTGTACCCACAAACTACGAGAGGCTCTAGGCGGTATATTTGTGCGCTAGCCAGAACTGGAGAAACCAAAACTACTGCAAGAAACAAAATAACAAATGTTTGGCCTAAAATTTTCATCTTGTTTTATAAGTTGATATTACAGCTTGCAATTCTTTTTGCCCAGTAAATACTGCATCTTCTATCCGCACTCTGCCTGATGTTACAGAATCTATCATGTTTTGAAATATAGCCGAAGTGGAGTCTGTATCGGGGTCTTTCCAAGCAAATGCGCGTATGGCTGAGTCAAAAAATACCGCCTCAAATGGGTCTTCGGGGCTATTTTTGAGTAAATCTCTTCTCGCAGGAGGAAGTCGAAGCGTCTGATAAAGCCCATCAACAGATTGCGGAGACATCATCTCAAAAATAGCCCCAAATGCAGAGCTCCACTTTTCAGTGCCCCTCGGCACAGCCATAGAAAGCATCTTGCCGTATGTAATAGCTTTTGTTGCCCCAGTTGCTTGAGGCAGAAAGGAAGCGTCAAAAACCAAATTAGGATTTTTGTCTTTTATTTTTCTTAAGTCAGATGCATACCCTACATACATAGCCGAATCCCCTGCAGAAAATTTAGAGAGCGAATCTGAAAGCGATCTGTTCCATGTATAAAAAACTTTCGCAGGATTAGAAAATTCTGTAAAGAACAAGAGCGCGGAATTGGCGGGTGGATACGGAGCTCCAAAAGAATCGCTTAAAGTTGCGGTTATAAAACCCTCTGTATCAGAAACGATTTTACCACCGGCCTGAAAAATCATCGTGGCCAAAATATCTTTGGCGTACAAAATATTTGAAAAACTGCCCAAAGGCACCGCTGGCTTCACTATGTTGCCACTCTTTGGATCTTTGACAGTCATTCCCTGTGCAAGCGGGTACATCTGTTCCCAAAGAGTTGGAGGCTCTACCAAAGAATAGCTCGCGAATGTATCTTTGTTGTGATAGAGGACTAGTGGGTCTATCAAAAGTGGCACCGCCATTTCTCCCTCAGGCGTCATTAGTGCAGAAGAAGCATCTATAAATGTATTTTGATAATCTCTTTTAGAAAAAGACGTATATGGAATCGGAAGTAATTTGGTCTGGTTTTTCAAAAGCCTATCGTGAAAAGCTATCACTATGTCAGGCCCCCTGCCTTCCGCTAGCGCATTGATGAGTTCATTGTCAAAATTTTGTTCCGAAACAGTTGTATAGGTAATCCTGTACAGATTGTTTTGGGCGATTGGGCTAGAAGAATACCAAGCATTCCAAGTCGTTTGAGGCATTACTCCCCACACAGATAGATCAATCGTTTGTCCTCCTGATCCTTTATAAACAGAGAAAGCAATAACGCCTCCCACTATAGCAAGACCAAACAAGATAAGAATAGCAATTTGAAATTTGCTTATTTGCATACCTTATATATTCTACAATACTTTTTAGTATTTTAGAGTGAGGATATGTTATTTCAAAAGCTCATGAGGATATTTCAAAATAACCTTAGCGCAATAGAAAAACACCAGGCGTCTGAGTCCCGTTCTAACGGGACGAGTTCTGGTGTTTTTCGTTTATGAAGCTTGGGTTATTTTTAAATTTTAAGACGAGTGGCCGTTGATTTTGAAATAACATATCCAAACGAAATTTTATAAACAAACAGTCGAGGCCAGAGAGTCTCCTTCACGTAATTTCATAATTCTTACACCTTGAGTCTGTCTACCGAGTGATGGTATTTCCTCTGTACCCACACGAATAATCTGACCTTTTTTAGAAATAGCTACCAACTCCTCTTCGAGGGACAAGACGATAGAAGCTGCCATTACTTTCCCAGTTTTTGTCGTTACTTGGGCGGTCTTTATACCAGAGCCTCCTCTATTTTGAACCTTATATTCTTCAAGTGGGGTCTTTTTCCCATACCCATTTTGAGACACAGTGAGAAGCTCTGCTTTCCCTGCATCAGCTTTTGCTACCACTTGAGCTCCTACTACGGAATCTTTTCCTTTCAAACTAATAAGCCTTACGCCCCCAGCGGTTCTTCCCATTTCTCGTACATCAGATTCTTTGAAATGTATAGACTGCCCATCGCTTGATGCCAAAATGACCGTGTCCCCCGATTTGCACAGAGAGACAGATTGCAGTTTGTCCCCTTCGTCGAGCTTAATCGCAATAATTCCGCTAGAACGCACATCTGAAAAAGATTTTGCTGCCACTCTTTTGCCAGTGCCGTTTTTTGTAACCATAATAAGAGATAAATCCTCTACTGCTTTTGCTTCTTTTGGCACAGGAAGAATGGATGTTATTTTTTCGTCCTCCGAAATCGCCAAATAATTCACCATCGCTTTTCCCTTGGTAGCTCTCTTGCCCTCCGGCAAATCAAACATTTTTAGCTGATACACTTTTCCTTTGTCAGAGAAAAATAGTAGGTCAGCATGAGTTGAGGCAGATAAAATATTGGTGACGAAATCCTCTTCTTTTGTATCCAAATCTATTACTCCCACTCCGCCCCTTTTCTGTTTTCTGTATTCTTCTGGTTTGGTTCTTTTTACATAACCACCGGCCGTTAATACTAGAGTTTGCTCTTCATCTGGAATAAGGTCTTCTACTGAAAACGACTTTACGGCGTGCTTCACTATTTTGGTGCGCCTATCATCTCCGTATTTTTCGGACGCATCAGACATTTCTTTTTTAATTATTGAAAGTACTTTTTTGGGCGAAGAAAGAATGGCCTCTAACTCTTTTATAAGAATCCCCACCTCTTTAAGCTCGTCTTCTATTTTCTGTCTTTCTAGTCCCGCGAGCTTTTGAAGCCTCATTTCCAAAATGGCAATAGCCTGTTTTTCAGAGAACTTGAATTCTTTCATCAAGCCGAGCTTCGCCGCCTCAACGTCCTTTGATTTTTTAATAAGCTTGATGATTTCGTCTATATGGTCGAGAGCTTTTTTGAGACCGAGCAAGATGTGTTCTCTGTCTTTAGCTTTTGCCAAATCAAACTCTGTACGTCTTTTTATTACAATTTTTCTGTGAGCAACAAATTCTCCTATAATGTCTGCGAGCGAGAGTGTTTGTGGCACGCCGTCCACTATGGCGACCAGATTGTAATGAAAAGTTTCTTCAAGCTGAGTGTGTTTGTAGAGTGCGTTGAGAATTTTTTGAGGTTGGGAACCATTTTTTAACTCAATAACTATGCGGGTCTCTTTTGTAGACTCATCTCGCATATCTTTTATGCCTTCTATCTTTTTATCCTTTACCAGTTCGGCAATATTTTCTATAAGAGTGGATCTATTCACCCTGTACGGCAATTCTGAAATTATTATTTGAAACTGATTTAGCTTTGATTCAACAATTTCCGCAACCCCTCTCACCACCACTCCACCTCTTCCTGTAGAAGAAGCATGATGAATATCTTTTTCATTAAAAGCGATTCCCCCCGTAGGAAAATCTGGACCTTTTATAAACTGCATCAGGTCGTCCGTTGACGCATCCTCATTGTCTACATAAAAAGAAACAGCGTCGGCCACTTCACGCAAGTTGTGCGGAGGAATATTGGTGGCCATTCCTACAGCAATCCCCAAAGTGCCATTGAGAATGAGGTTGGGAATTGCTGTCGGCAGAACCGTCGGCTCTTTTTTTCTACCGTCATAGTTTGGTTTAAAATCTACGGTGTCTTTTTCTATATCTGCTAGCATTTCGCTCGAGATTTTAGACATTTTGGCTTCAGTGTATCTGTATGCTGCCGCCTGATCGCCATCAACGGAACCGAAGTTTCCCTGACCCAAAACCAAAGGGTATCTAGTAGAAAAATCTTGAGCGAGCTTTACCATAGAATCATAGACGGCCGTATCTCCGTGTGGGTGATAATTACCCAAAACATCTCCCACCACTGTTGCTGATTTTCTGAATTTGGCGGAAGCAGTAAGTCCCATTTCGTTCATGGTAAAAAGGATCCTTCTATGCACCGGCTTCAAACCGTCACGCACATCTGGAAGCGCTCGGTCTGTGATTACGCTCATGGCGTAATCAATGAAAGATTCTTTCATTTCAGAAACTATCGAACGCGACACAACATTTTGGTGTGGTATCTCTTCTTTTGTTGTTTCTTCTTTCTTTTTCATCTTTATTCGCTATTGTCCTGAATTCTGGGCTTCAGATTTTATCTTTTCATAACTGTTTTGCCAAAGAGATTTATTGCTTTCGTTTGTTCCATCCTGATTCTTCAGGGTCTTTAAAAAATCGTCATAAGCGCTCCCCACTTGTGCTTTTAAGGAAGCAAATGGCGATATCTCTTTGCTTTTCTCCGCCAAAACAGGACTGTCAAAGCGCATTGGCAATAAAATAAAAGCCCACATCAAAAAGAGTACTAGAGTGAACCCACCTGCCACAGAAAGAGACACCAAATGCCTCACATGTTCGGGCTTTTCTCGAGTCTTTTCTATTACTTTGAGAGTTTTTTCTAAAATATTGCTCATATTACTCTACTTTCAAAATCACAACGTCGCTTTCCTTGCCTTCCAAATCTTTTTTCTTCAGAGTGAGTTTATCAACAGGTGCCATTTTTTCCTCTCCCGCGTCTTTGAGAAAAGCCTTCAGAGATTTCTCATCATAATGCATTGGAATAATAAGAGATGGTTCAAGTTTTACTGCCATTTTATAACTTTCAAGAGAATTCAAAACTCCTTCGCCTCCTATTGGAGTAAACAAAATGTCTATGTCTTCAAGTTCTTCCGTTACCTTTGGATCAAGATCTTTGTGAGAAAGCGCGCCCAAAAAACAAAGATTCATGTTTTCCAGATTTACTAGATATATGGTATTGAGTCTTTCTTCTCCTCCATAATTGCTTTTACTTGTGAAGCCTTTCACAAACAGGCCTCCTATTTCATATTCACCCGGACCATCTATAACAAAAGCCTGTTTTTCTCCTCTTGAAACCGCATCCGCTCCATTCATATCTCTATCTTTTAAGGAAATAAGAGCGACATCGGCGCCAAAATGTGGTCCTTTTAGCTTTGAGTCTTTCGAGATTGGATTAAAGGCTATGGTGGTATCTCCAAAAGTAACTTTGAAAAATTCTAGCCCATGATATGTGATTACCATACAAGTATTATAACAAAAACGGCACAAATTGACCATAGTTTTTATGGCTAATTTAAGCCATAAAATATGTAAATAGCCAAGTGCTAAATGGCTGATTTAATTTACATACTTGACAAATACCTATTGTCTGCTATACTAGAGAGGTCAAAGTGCGGGGTGGAAATCCTGCCCACGGCACAGACATAGCACCTTCAAACGTCGTGAGGTTCCATGACTCGTTCCCCGCCCCTCGTTCGTATCGCCGACGATTATTCCACGCTCAAGACCAACTCGCGCACCGGCGCCGGCCGCTACGGCGACTAGCCGTACCGGCCGACACCGTCGCACTCAACGGATGAGATTCGAGGCACAACTAAGTGCGCCCACGAACTCATCCATTTGGATGAACGGCTGACCCGTGCTGGTTGCCGTTCGATTGCTCGGGGCCACTAGAGCCTAGGCCTCAAACGGAGGAATGTCGTACACCCAAGAAAAGAGGTTCGCTCTAACACAGAATGAGCGGACAACTCGCTGGGCTCGCACATGGCAATCATGGTCCTGAGGGACACCTCACGATAATCGACCGCTCCGCCTAACACCGGAGCCAACCACCATCCGCCGGGTAACGAACGGCCAGTCGGGAATTGGGCATGCACGGGGTCTAAGGACTCTCGTCTGCCAAACTCAACTATGGCTACGAGGCAACGCCTCGCAAACTACGGCGGAACACTGTGCGGGGCGACGGCGCTCAAACGCCGTCGCCCCAAAGCAGATAAACAACACCAGCGGATGAGCTGGTGTTTTCATTTATATAATTTCTATATTTGACAAAATGTACAAAAGGTGTATTATATAGTTTCGCCTCTGGATCGGACGTCCACGAGGACGTTCTTTCCAATCACTTCCCTAGCGCGGAGGTATGCTTGATCAGGTCCCGCACGGCACTCTTGGCCGCCGTCGCCGTTCTCGCTCTCGCGACGATGGCAACGGCTCCCCCGGCGAACGCTGGGGAACCGCAGGTCATGGTACTGACTTCGCACGTTCCGTGCGATTTCGTCGCCACGGCCTCGCTCGAGCTCGGGCTCGCGCCGAAGTGCGCCAGCTCGTCGACGGACTCGCCGCAGAACTTCACCGCGATGAAGCCGGTGCTCGGCAAGGAGGTGCAGGCCGTCTTGGCCGGTCGCAAATCGACCTCGACCGCCGACCACGTTTTGACGGTTGACATCATCGCCAGTTCACGCGCCGGTCCCTCGGCAAACTTCGCCGACAACTCCGACTACGACTACCGCGTTGCGCAAGGAACCAACGTCTACCGGCCCGAAAGCCACGTGAGACGAGACCTCGCGCGCTAGGACGCCGGCCCGGCGACACAGGGCACATCCCCCACCAGCTTGCTGGTGGGGGTTTTGTTTTATTTGCTAAATATAAAATAATGTGTAATAATCTAAAAAGATCTTTGCGTACCCAACACCACGGAGTGTAGTTATGCCGAAAGAAAGGAGCGAGAGCGATTTCGACGTTCTCAAGGTAGCCATCATTCTTGCCTTGGGACTCGTCTTCTTCGCAACAGCCGAGTTCGTTAGGGTGGAGCCTGTCCCCAACAGACCCGGCTATGTTCGGGTGGTTACGGACAGCGTCACGTGTCAGCCGGACCCGAGAGCGTTCGGCGGAGCGGTCCCCCTCATCGAGGGACGAGTCACACAAGCACAGTGCGACTCAATCATGGAGCTCCTCAAAACACGGCCTGACACAAAGACGGCCGAATAGCGAGGAGAACTCCGTCATGACAGCCAGCCCCTTGCGGGTTGGCTGTTTTTTTTGTACTATCCCGTAGTTCGTTCCGTATGAATTATAAGAATTAATCATTAATAACGGCGCGTAATCCCCTTGCCATCCGAACCTTTCTGAACCTTTCGGAAAAGCTCGGATTGTAGGGCATCGCGCCACTAAATATGAAAGAGATAAAAATAAATCCTGCGATGCAGAAAATCGTCGCGGATGCCCCTACCCCGCCTTTAGCGGACGACATAATAGAGGGCAAAGTTATAGGAATTGAAAAAGCTGCTGTTTATGTAGACCTAGCACCATTTGGTACTGGTATCATTTTTGGTCGTGAATTTTTACAAGCGAGAGACATCATAAAAAATGTAAATGTTGGCGACACTATTGCTGGCAAAGTTGTGGGCTTCAACAACCCAGAAGGCTACATAGAAATTTCTCTAAAAGAAGCAAGGCAAGCGCAAATATGGCAAGAAGCGGATGATGCTATAAGAGACAAGAAACTTTTTGCTCTATCGGTAGTAGACGCAAACAAGGGCGGGCTTATGCTCTCTTGGCAAGGAATTCAAGGGTTCCTACCTGCTTCACAATTGAAGCCCGAGCACTACCCAAGAGTTGCTGATGGAGATAAAGACAAAATACTTGATGAGTTAAGGAAGTTCGTTGGAGAAAGTTTGGACGTCATCATAATCGCAGCTTTGCCAAAAGAAGGTAAGCTCATTTTCTCTGAAAAGGGCGAGATAGAGAAAGCAAAAAGCGAAATGGTAGACAAGTACGCAGTAGGAGACGAGTTTGTAGGAGAAATAACAGGAGCCGTTGATTTCGGAGTGTTCGTAAAAATAGAAGACGGCCTTGAAGGGCTCGTGCATATTTCAGAGATGGACTGGTCACTCGTTGAAAACCCTCGCTCTGTTTACAAAGTTGGAGACAGAGTAAAGGTGAAGATTATAGAAATAAAAGACGGAAAGATTTCTCTTTCTATCAAGGCTTTGAAACCAAATCCTTGGCAGGGTACTGAAGAAAAATACAAAAAAGGCGATATCGTAAAGGGTGTTGTAATCAAATTCAACAAGCATGGAGCACTCGCTTCAATAGAAGAGGGCGTAGCAGGGCTCGTACATGTATCTGAATTTGGTTCTGAAGAAAAGCTTCGAGAAAAATTGGGGCTTGGAAAGGTTTACAACTTCAAGATAGTCACATTTGATTCAAAAGATCAGAAATTAACATTAAGTTTTGTAGAAGCTTAAAAACTAGATAAGAAATACAAAAATACCACTCACTTATGAGTGGTATTTTTGTTACCCGTTGAAATTGCTCGCCGCTTTAGGAAACCCCTCATTAATAAGGGCCTCAATAGCTTCACCGGCTCTTTTTATTTCTTTTTTAATTATCTTTTCTTCGGTCGGCTTCCATGTGCCCAAAATAAAATCTATTACTTTCTTCTCTCCTATTGGTTTCTTTGGTTTTCCTGATGGCGTAAGGGGCAAAATTCCAATCTTGAGTTGAAAAAATTCATTGGTTTTTATTTGCTTTAAAGTTGATTCCACACCTCTGTGTCCGCCAGAACCTCTATCAAATGTGATTTTCATTTTTCCTAGCCCCATATCTATATCGTCACGGATTACAATCAAATTCTTCGCATCTTTTTTACTCTTTATAAAAGCGCGGACAACAAGCCCGTTGTTATTCATTGCAACATCTGGGAGTAGTAGCATGCTCGGCTTTTTACCGATTGAACCTTTTGCAAAATGAGTTTTTGCTTTTCCGTCCTCTTTAAAACCTAAATCGAACTTTTTAGCCAAAGCACTCACAACATCACGGCCAATATTGTGCCGAGTGCCTTTATATTCTTCGTCTGGATTTCCTAAACCCACTATGTACCACATGATTAATAGTTTACAGTTTTTTTGAAAAAAATGTAAAAAATTTAAAAAAACTTGTCGTTATGTAAGCAAGGCAGTACAATAGCGCGAACATGGAAGAAAACTCTATTGAAAATGCTCCAATAACTACCTCTCTGGCTCCTAAAAAATGGTACAAACGGGCCTGGGTAAAGGATGTTTTGTCTTCAATAGCTATTATCGTTTTTATAATAATCCCCTTCAGAATTTTTATTGCTCAGCCCTATCTGGTGGACGGTTCTTCAATGGACCCAACATTCAAAAACAATGAATACCTAATAGTAGACCAGCTTTCTTATAGACTAGGAGACCCTAAAAGAGGCGACGTGGTGATATTTAAATACCCAGTAAACCCAGACCAATATTTCATAAAAAGAATCATAGGCCTGCCGGGAGAAACGGTAATACTAGATAATTCAGGCACTTCAATAAAAAATCCTGCCACAAAAGAAATCTTGAAAATAGAGGAGCCATATGTAGCGTACAAACAAACCTCGGATACTTCTTTCACTCTAAATGAAGGCGAGTATTTCGTAATGGGAGACAACAGAGGCGCGAGCTCTGACTCTAGGGTGTGGGGGGCGGTGCCTAGAAAAAATATCGTTGGCAGACCATTTTTAGCACTTTACCCGTTGGACAAAATAAAACTTTTGCCAGGAGCGTTAAGTAGTTTCAAATAAAAATGTTTCCTAAAAAACCAGACACGACAGTAAAGGAAAAAATTAAAGGCGCAGGCTTGGCCTTGAGGTGTTTTTCCTTAAAGGCAGATGAAGTGGCCGCTTTTTTCGGGTTTATTCCTATTGAATCTTTTATGCCGGGGAGGCAGGACCGCGAATATGCAAAAGAGCTTTTGGGCGGAGAAAAAGAGACTATGCTTTTTATAGATGAAGATGTGGCTTTCGTGAAAAGATATGTAGAAAACAACTGGAGCGCCCTTCCTCACCCACTTCTTTTAGTATCCCACTCTTCATTTGAAAAAAAGAAAGCCTCTATATCGCTAAGGATAATGGGCATAAATTCAAGCGCCGGAGAAGCTCTGGCCTTAAGAACGGTTTTGTCGCTCCTTGAAGAGGCAGGGCACAAAGACTTGTACATCGCCCTCGGTTCTACGGGAGACAGAGAGTCAATGAACGACTTTGATCACGCGGTGGCATCGTTTTTGAGAAAAAATTCTCCCCTCATGTCGCCCGAAATTAGAAAATCAATAAAAGACAATCCCCTCTTGCTTCTTACTGATAAAAAATATGCAGAATCGCCATTCAAAGAGCGATTCCCCACAGCTATTGCCTCTCTGTCTCAAAATGCCAGAAATTTATTGAAAGAAGTTATTGAATATATAGAAGCAATGGACGTGCCGTATGTCCTAGACACTTCTCTTATGGGGCCACGCGCACTTGCTCATCAGATAATTTTTGAAGTGAGGAGCAATGCTAGCGGAGAAACTCTCGCCCGAGGTATGAGACTCTCGCCTCTTACCAAAAAAATGGGGGCAAAAAGAGAGACTCCTTTTATTTCTGTAGTAGTAAACGGAGGTTCCGCAAAAGCCACAAAGAAAAAACTTCCCGAACCAAAATTCCATTTTGTACAACTCGGATATTCAGCCAAGCTCTTATCTTTATCACTCGTTGAGTGCCTTAGAAAGGTTGGGGTGCCAGTAATGTTCCACATATCAAGAGACAAACTGCTTTCTCAAATGGGAACGGAAGATAAAACTCCATTCCTTATAATTATGGGACACAAAGAAGCGCTTGATAAATCGGTGGTAATAAGAGACAACGAAACCAGAGCGCAAGAATCTTACCCTATTTTAGAGGTAGCTGAACACATAAAGAAAATCCTAAAAAGAGGTAGGGTTTAGCTGGTTTTGTATACAAGATTGCCCATAATCGGGCTTTATGTTAAAGTTTTGCATCTATGGCAGTTAATGTAGAAATAAGTCGTGGCTCAACCGAAAACAATCTTTCGGCTCTTCGCCGTTTTACTAAAAGAGTTCAAGGCTCTGGAGTTTTAACCAAGGTTCGCTCAAAGAGATATTCTGAAAGGAACCGCTCTGAAAATGTGAAAAGAAAGAAGGCTCTAAAAAGGATATCTAGAAAAGAAGCTGTTCTCGCCGATCTAAAAATGGGCAAGGTTGTAGAAAAAAAGCGTGGCAGAAGATAAGCAAAAAATCTTCGAAAAAATAGCGAAAAAGATTCTACCAAAAGACTATGAATTGTCTGTCGTTTTTGCGAGCGACAAGCTGGCCCTCTCACTAAACAAGCAATACAGAAAAAAGGACTACATTCCTAATGTATTGTCTTTTCCATACTCAAAGAAATCTGGAGAAATTTTTCTCAATTTGAAGCAAATAAAAAAAGATGCAAAAAAATTTGGCATTACAGAAAAAGAATGTGAGAAATATATGCTTATCCACGCACTCCTTCATTTGAAAGGTCTTAAACATAGCGCTAAAATGAATGAACAAGAAAGGAAATTTTTGAAGTTGCTGAAAATCTCCTTACCTTTACACCTAAAGACCAATGGCAAGAAAAAATATAGCGGTAGGAATTGATATCGGCTCATACCAAGTAAAAATTGTGGTAGCCGAAAAAGGAGCTCAGGCACCTATTATTCTCGCAACCGCCTATACAGAATCTAAAGGACTCAGGCACGGCTATGTGGTTAATGTTGGAGAAGTAGCAAGAGCCATCAGGACAGCTAAAGAAAATATAGAAAACCAGCTTGGCACTCGTTTGGAATCCGCATATGTGTCTATTGGGGGCATTGGGCTTTCAAGCATTTCCGCAACAGGAACTATCCCTATTGCAAGGCAAGACAATGAAATCACAGAACACGATGTAGAAGAGGCTTTGAAATCTGCCGAAGAAAACATACCTAAAAAAGACCTTCAAAATAAAAGCATTATTTACAGCATCCCCATAGACTATTTTGTAGACCAAAAACCCGTATATGGAAAAGTACTGGGAATGACCGGAAACGAGCTTTCCGTGAAGGCACTTTTTGTAACATGCTTGGAAAGCCACTTGCGTGATTTGGTAGAGGCATTGGCGGAAGCTGGTATAGAAGTTTTGGATATTTCGGCAGCGCCTATTGCAGCGAGCTTTGTAACCCTTACCAAATCTCAAAAAGTTGCGGGCTGTGTCCTTGCAAACATAGGTTCAGAAACCGTCTCTGTCGCTGTTTTTGAAAACAACATTCCAATATCGCTCGAAGTTTTTCCTGTGGGCTCAACAAACATCACGCACGACATTGCACTAGGCATGAAAATATCTTTGGAGGAGGCCGAGATGCTAAAGCGCGGAGGCTTGGTAAATGCGGATTATCCAAAAAAGAAATTGGACGACATCATTTCTTCTCGTCTTTCAGATATTTTTGAATTAATCGAAACACATTTGAAAAAAATGGGGCGGTCACAGCTTTTACCTGCAGGAATAATTATTACAGGGGGCGGAGCTGGCATTACTACAATAGAAGATTATGCAAAAACCGCTTTGAGACTTCCCTCTCGCATTGCTCACATAGAAATAGGTTCAAAAGAAAGGGTGGTAAAAGACTCATCATGGGCTGTAGCGTATGGCCTCTGCTACATAGGACTTGAACAGGAGGGAGACGCACCAATATCTCTTGCATCAATCTCAGGAATTTTAAAACGCCCTGGGAAAATAGGAAAAACTGCTAGAGGCTGGTTTTCAAAATTTATGCCATAAAGAGGCGCTCGCCATATTCTCCGGCGTTCACGCATAACTTTTTCCAGCGAAAAAGTTTGCTGTCTCTCAGTTTTTCAATCCCGCCAAGGCGGGATACCGTGCTGAAAAACTTCCGAGACGAACGGCGGAGAATAAAGCTCGCTTTAATTTCTCGCGAACTTGGGAAAAGCTAAATACTTGCTCTAAATTGAAGGGTGTATATAAAACAAAATCTGCACCCGTTGTCCGGATGCAGATTGGGTGGGAACACTACTCAACGGTCAGAAGACCGATTGTCTTCAGCTCGCGGTTGCACACGACTGCTGACGCATAGTCCACAAACGCTTGGTTCGGCCCCCTCTCGAATTCACGACGGAAAATCGCCATGAATTCTCTGATGAACGGGTCATGGGTCACTACAATAACGACGTCAACCATTTCGTCGACACCGTTAGTGAGTTTCTCCGTGTACAGCCCGCTAGCGCCATCGGTTATTTCATCGACGCGCCACGTGTCAGAGATTTCATCACGAAACTCCAAGCGACCAGTCTTGAGACCGATCTCGATGATTTCCGCCGTTTGCCTTGCCCTCGGAGTGGCGGACGAAACGACGGCAATCTTGCCCACATGTTCAGCGAGAACAACACGGAGTCGCTCTGCCAGCTTCTGTGACGCCTTGAAACCATCGTCCGTGAGATCGTCCCCAGAGTAGTTGCCGTGGCGAACCAACAGGACTTTCTTGACCAAGATGCACGCTCCGTAGCTTGAGTGTATTAGTACTTCTACAATTTATTATAGCACACCAGAATAATTACATCAAGACGTTGCAAGCTGTGAGATAGCGAGTAGTATGGGCGCGAATATTGCCGAAAGTAAGAACAGTCTAAATTCAGCAATGTGAAAATTATCTTTATTTTTAGCCATAAATTACCAATAAAATCATGCCACAAATCAAACCGGAAGTTGAGTCATTCGCACGAATAAAGGTCATCGGCGTTGGAGGTTCAGGAAAAAATACTCTCAACCACATGATTAACTCCAAAGTTAAAGGAGTTGATTTCATTGCAGTCAATACAGATGCACAAGACCTTCACCATTCTCTTGCAAAAAAGAAAATTCACATTGGCAAAAATCTAACTCGTGGTTTGGGTACAGGCATGGATCCAGAACTCGGGAAAAAAGCAGTTGAGGAAACACGAGAAGAGCTTCAGGAATCTTTGAAGGGCTCCGACATGGTTTTCATTGCTTGCGGTATGGGCGGAGGAACTGGCACAGGCGCCGCTCCTATCATTTCAAAAATTGCGCGTGAATCAGGGTGCCTTACTGTGGGCGTTGTTACAAAACCATTTTCATTTGAAGGGATTCAGAGAATGAGAATCGCTGAAACAGGTCTAGACGAATTGCGCGAAGCAGTAGACGCGCTCATCGTCATTCCAAACGACAGACTTCTTTCTACGGTTTCAAAAGAAACCACAGCAAAAGGAGCATTCGCAATGTGTGATGACATTTTGAAATCTGCCGTTGAAGGTATTTCAGATCTCATCACTACACCCGGCATCATCAACATAGACTTTGCAGACATAAAAGCAATTCTCGAGGACGCAGGGCCAGCCCTTATGGGTATAGGCACCGCCTCTGGAGAAAACAGAGCTATAGAAGCAGCTCGTTTGGCAATCAATTCTCCCCTTCTTGAAGTATCAATAGCAGGCGCAAAGGGCGTGTTGTTCTCTATTGCAGGCGGAGACGATCTTACAATGTTTGAAATACAAGACGCCGCTAAAGTAATCACAGAATCAGTAGACCAGAATGCAAAAATAATCTTCGGAACAGTAAGAGATGAGAAGCTGAAGAAAAATGAAATCAGAATTACTGTTATCGCTTCAGGTTTCCCAGAAGGCGCAGTGAAAAAAGGGCTATTCGGCGGAGACAAGGATGAAAAAGGAAAGATATTCAATTCCGTTGAAATCATAAAGCCTAAAATCGAAGAGCCTAAAAAAGAAGAGAAGAAGGAAATCCCAAAGGAAATAAAGAAACCAGAACCAACTCCTAAAAAGGATGAGGACGAAGATGACGATTGGAGCGCGGTGCCGTCATTCTTGAGACGCTCTCGTCTAAAGTAAAGAAGCACAAAAAAGAGCCAATTTTGGCTCTTTTTTGTGCCAAAGTTTTTGTTTTGGAGAGTTTTTTGATATTCTTCACAAACAATGTACGAACTAGCAATTATAGGAGGTGGACCGGCGGGAGTTTCTTCGGCCGTTTACGCAGCAAGAAAAAAACTTAAGACGGCTTTTATAACAGAATCATTCGGTGGGCAAAGCTATGAGTCTCAAGACATTCAAAACTGGATAGGCACTCCACATATTTCCGGTGCACAATTGGGTGAGATTTTTGAAAAACATTTGAGAGAATACGCGGGCGAGGACGTTGAGCTCATACTTGGAAACAAAGTACTGGCGATTTCCGAAACATCTGACGGTTTTAATATTGAGGTTGATGGTAAAAATATTTCAGCAAAGACTCTTTTAGTAAGTACCGGCTCTTCTAGAAAAAAACTGAATATCACCGGAGCTAAAGAATTTGAAAATAAAGGCATTGTGTACTGCGCCTCATGCGATGGACCACTTTATTCAGGCAAACATGTTGCGGTTATTGGTGGAGGTAATGCCGGATTTGAAACATCTGCCCAGCTTCTCGCCTACTGTACTTCAGTCACACTTTTACAGCATAGCGACAGATTTAAAGCAGATGAAATGACTGTAGAGGCAGTCTCAAAGAACCCAACCTTCAAAGGACTACTAAACGTAGACCCTGTAGAAATCAAAGGAGACAAGTTTGTAAAATCAATTGTTTATAAAGATTTAAGAACTGGTGAAATGACAGAAATTCCGGTAGAAGGAGTATTTGTGGAAATTGGTCTTATTCCTAATTCTTCAATTCTAGCTGGTCTTGTAGATTTAAATAATGTGGGCCAAGTAAAAATCGACCCTCGTACACAGCGCACTAGCAATCAAAAAATATGGGCTGCAGGAGACGTAACAGACGTGCTTTATCATCAGAATAATATCGCTGCAGGAGACGGCGTGAGAGCGCTTGAAGATATTTATATGTACTTACGCGCTGGAGGAGGAAGAGATATGCGCTAAAAATTTTAAAAATTCGCTAAAAATTAAAGGGCGTTGCGACCGTGCTGGTCGCAACGCCCTTTCTTTACTTCTCATTTCCTCTACGGCCGAATCGGGACCGAAAAGCTCGCACGAATGCCGTTCGGAGCCCACACCGGACCTCCAGTCTTCGAAGGGGGCGCGGTCTTGACGTTCGTGGTGTGTCCGAAACAATTCTCGTACACACAGTACGCCGCGACAGCTCCTAGGATGCCAGCAATGACCGCCGGCCCCTTCCAGCTTCGCTTGTGTTCGACCACAAGCTTTCCGCTGAGGTTGACCGCCACCTTCCCCGAATGCTCAAGCTGGAGCTTGCTCGGAATGGGTGACGGCGGAAACACAAGCTGAGTCGGTGCAGGCTGACCCTTGAAGGCATCCTCTGCTTTCACAGAGTCGTCCTTTGCCTCGGCAACGCCGAGAGCTTCACGAGCAAGTTTCGCCTTCAGAGCGGCCGATGCCGAATCCGCCGAAAACTGGAGTGCCGAGAGAATGCTGTCCCTCGACGACACCTTCGGCTTCGCCGGAGCAGAGACTGCCTTGGCGCGCACAACCGGCTTGATGACCGGCTTCGGCGCCACGGCCTTCTTCACGACCGCGGTATCGCAAACGCACTTGCCCGTGTCCTGCACGTTGACGCTCACCACCATGCCGGACTTGGTGCGGATGACGGTTGTCTGACCGTGCGCATCGCGGGGCGACACGAAGGCGAGAATCATGCCGAAAAGCACGAAAACCATCGCCACCGTGTTGCGAACACTCCGAGCCTTGTCGGCTCGGGCCTTCAGATTGTTCAGCGTCATGTGCCCTCCTAGGGCCTAGTTGGAAAATGAGTTAAAAAGCTTCCTTAATAACTGTATCATACTCTTTCAATATTGTAAAGTAAAACAAAACTGGCTAGGAAGCTTTCCTTAGCCAGTTGTATCTCTCACCCCACCGAAACTATCCACCCGCGCCTGACCACAAGGCTAACGCCAAACGCTTCTGCCAACGAGAGCAGAACTTTGCCTGTGATTGTCGTCTTCACAACGGGTGCAAAATACCTATTCTCCTCTAGCCGTCCAGCACGAATTTGTCTGCGAAACATCATGTGCTGTCTTGCCATTGCCTTGATGATAAGCTGAATTGCTTCTTTCTCGGAACCCTCACAAAATGTCGCAAGCTCTTTGCACATTGACCGATACTGCTCAAATGTGCTTTCTGTATAATGCAGAGCTCCGTCAATCTGTTTGCCTTTCTCTGCTGACATACAACAGAAAGACATGAAATTACACATCAAAGCGAGATGATACTTCGGATGCTTCTTGGTAATTCGAATTCCAAGCGGATGACCAAACCCTCTCAAGTCGTACTGGGTCATCACGATTGCTCTGTCAACGCTTGCACGCAGAAATTCCATGAGTTACTCCCGTAGGCGTGGTTGGATCAAATCTAACAATACTTTATCACATTTGTTAGTATTGTAAAGCGGTTTATTTGTGCGCGGTATAGGACTTGAACCTATGGCCCTCTCAACGTCAATGAGATGCTCTACCAACTGAGCTAACCACGCATTTATTTAATTATAACAAATCAACCACATCTACTTGTTTTTCTAAAAGTAAATCATTCTCTCCAAATACAAATTTCGTTTTTAAAAGTTTTCCTTCAATTATGTGGGGCAACCAAAATATATCGTCGGGCCACATTTCAGAATATGGAATATCTGAAACAGCAAACCATTTTGGATTCATTTCTTCACTCTCTATTGGCTCCCCATCCCATTCAATTGAAACAAAAGTATGAACTGTTTGGTTCCAGTCGGGCTTATGCGGAAAGGTAAATGAGTGTTCCGCTACTTTTGAAATATTTTTTGCTAACACTCCAATTTCCTCTTGGGCTTCGCGTATTGCTCCTTCTTCAATAGATTCCCCTTCCATAACTTTACCGCCAACAGCGTTCCACCTGCCCACACCAAACCCCCGCTTTTTCATAGCAAGACAAATCTCCACAATTTTATCTCCTTCTTTTTTTACCAAAAAAATATGTGTGGTGTTTTTCATAAATTGTGACCCTACAGAGAATCGAACTCTGATTACCGCCTTGAAAAGGCGATGTCCTAACCGTTAGACGATAGGGCCCTAAAAGCTTCGCTCGGGCGAGGCTTTAATGAGCCAAAATATAGCATTTTTAAGCTAAAATGCTAGAGTAATCGCTCAAAGGAGAGGTGGCTGAGTGGTTGAAGGCACCGGTTTCGAAAACCGGCATGGGGGCAACCTCATCGAGAGTTCAAATCTCTCCCTCTCCGCAAAATATGAAAATCCTAGCTATTGAAACCAGTTGCGACGAAACTTCGATTGCCATAGTAGAAGGCTCCGGAGATATTTCTTCTCCGAGTTTTAAAGTGCTTGGACACGCCCTTTTTTCTCAAATAGAAACTCACAGAAAATATGGCGGTGTGTATCCAAATTTGGCTAAAAGAGAACACGCACAAAATTTCACTCCCCTTCTCATCTCCGCACTCTCCCAAGCCGGTTTACTCCAAGGTCCTCCAGAACATCAGAATAACAAACACATTGACGAAACGACCGTAAGAAGTTTGCTCGAAAGGGAGTCCGAAGCAGGCGATGCTCTGATTGATTTTCTAACAACCAATGAAAAACCAAATGTAGACGCAATAGCTGTCACGGTGGGCCCAGGGCTCGAGCCTACTCTTTGGGTTGGCATTCAATGTGCTGAAGTGCTAGCTCGCGTTTGGAATCTTTCGTTGTTTGGAATAAACCACATGGAAGGACACATTTTTTCTGTTCTCGTCGGACAAAACGCCCCCTCTATCGCATTTCCTTTTCTTGCTTTACTTGTATCAGGCGGACATACACAGCTCATAAAATCCGATGGAGCCGGAAAATACGCTCTGCTCGGAGAAACAAGGGACGATGCTTCTGGCGAAGCGTTTGATAAAATTGCTCGCATTTTAGGTATGCAATACCCAGGGGGCCCTGAAATTTCAAAACTCGCTCGCTCTGCACGCGAAAACAATATCCCCAAAACATTTTCATTCCCCCGCCCAATGATAAACACTCATGACTTTGATTTTTCTTTTTCTGGTTTAAAAACCCATGTGCTTTACGCGATACAAAAACACGGAACCCTGACCGAAGAAGAAAAAATGGATGCCTCTCGCGAAGCTGAAGACGCAATATGCGATGTGCTAGTACAAAAGACTAAACGCGCGATAGAGAGCTACCCCGATGTAAAAACTCTTATAGTAGCGGGAGGTGTGGCAAGTAATACTGAGCTCAGGAATCGCATAAAAAGCCTTGGTTTAGATATGAATATAGATACCCTGTTTCCAATGCACGAACTCTCTACAGACAACGCAATAATGATAGGAGCAGTTGCTTACATTAGAAGCTTGCTTGGCGATAAAGGCAGAGACGCTTCAACTTATCTCAAAGCAAACGGGAGACTTTCTCTAGAAACAAATTAGGACTGTTTGGCTGGTGGTGGAGTAATGATTACTTGAGGTGGAATCATTCTAAAGTTTTGAACCAGAACACCTTTTTTATTTCTTTTTTTCCAAATTATCCACCCAAAGAAAGCAACCAAAAGCCCCATCAAAATAACTAACGGAAGTATAAGCACGAAATATTTAAGTATTGAAGACACTGCGATAGCTCCAGCTAAAAATCCCAATACGATAGCAAGCCTGCGAAGTCTTTCGTTGTCTTTATCCGTAGTCTTTAGAAATCTTTTTATTAATTCTTCTGCTACCACATAAGCAGCAATCAAAACGAGCAAGAAGGTGAATATTGCTTTCAGAGTATTTCTAAACCCTTGTGGAGTAGCAAATACAGCGGAGGCTAAAGCTTTTACATTTGGATTATCTGTAATTCTAGAGATTATGTTTTTAGTAGATGTTGGAGTACCAGTTCCTTCCAAAATAGTTTCTCTAATTTCTGGAGAAACAGCAGAACCTTCCTGTAGTGAAGATAGGAAGCTGTTAAATTCTGAGATTTCCTGCAATTGGCCCGTGGTTAGGCTCAAAATTTGTTTGCACACAATCTCATTTATTTTCTTTTTTGTAAGTATGTAAACGTATCCAGTAGATTCCCCTTCTGCATAACCCCAAGGAGACAAAATATCGTCTTGATATTTTGCTTGAAAACGAGAGGTTGCATCAAACGTGGCTTGATCAAATATTCCTGTAACGGACAAATTTTCTTTTTCAAAATCTCTCAAGAAGATTTGGAGTTTGGTAACCTCTACTGGATTATTCTGAAAATCTATTCTTAAGTAGTCTATTAGGTAGTTGCATTGGAATATTCCTCCACCTGTAGTAGACAATACCCTTCCACCGCCCGAAGAAGACCCTCCGCCTCCAGAAGATGAACCTCCGCCCCCTCCACCACCGCCAGTACCTGAACCACAGGCACTAGAAGCAGATGCAGAAGCAGTATTTGAGTTGGTTGATGTACCAAAAGAGTTGCCCGCTTGAATGGTATACGAGTAGCTTTGACCAAAAGTAAGGCCCGTATCTGTAAAGGACAAATTGGTAGTGGAGGCCACAAAAGTTCCGGACCTAAATACGTTATAGAATGTTGCCCCTAAAGCAGTATTCCATGAAAGGTCTATTTGCCCTCCGCATTGTGCCCCAGTGTTAGCCACTAGGTTTGTCGGCACACTGGGTGGCGCTGTCGGTAGTGTAACTGTCACTATCGCAGTAGATGTCGCTGTACCACCAGCGCCAGTACATGTCAGCGTAAACGATGTGGTAGTAGCAAGCGACACTATTTGAGATCCTGAAACAGATGTTAGAGCAGTCCATCCACCCAAAGCAGAACACGATGTTGCATTTGTAGATGTCCAAGACAAAGTAGAAGTTGCTCCCGCAGTAATAACAGGCGGAACAGGAATAAGGGTTACTGTTGGCGCTGGATTGCCACCGCCACCCCCTCCACAGACAGAAGAAGCTACAGCTGAAACGATGTTTGAGTCAGTAGATGAACCGAAAGAATTTAATGCTCTCACGGTGTATGAATATGTTTGGCCTGAAGTAAGCCCCGTATCTGTAAAGGACAAATTGGTAGTGGCGTTTATTTGGCTACCTCCCCTGAATACTGTGTAAGAAGTTGCTCCTGATACGGCCGTCCAGTTTAGGGCGACTTGTCCCCCACATATTGCTCCAGTTCCTCCAGAGAGAATGGGCGAAGCCGGAGGCTGGCTCGGACATACGGCAGACGCAACTGCTTGAGCTGGTACAGATGGAGAGGAGTCCCCTATGCTATTTACAGCTATGATGCTGTATGAATAGGTTTGTCCTGCATTTAATCCTGTGTTTGTAAAAGACAAATTTGAGGTGGTGGATATTAAAGTCCCATCTCTTAAGATTTTATAGAAAGATGCATTTGCTACAGAACTCCACGATATATCTATTTGTCCCCCACACTGGATGCCTGTTACAACCGTCACACCTGTTGGTGCAGACGGTACTGATGTGCACGCAAGAGAGGCGACTAGATTAGCAGTATTAGATGGCACGCTGTCAGAAATTCCATTTGAAGCTACTACATAGTAGCTGTGAGAACTCCCCGCTACTAAACCAGTATCTGTAAATGAATTATTTGAGACGGTTGTGATGAGAGAGTTGTCTCTAAAAATTTTGTAGCTGATAGCTCCAGACACACTATTCCAAGACAAAGAAATATTTCCTCCACATTGAACACCTGTTGAGCCTGTTAAGACTGGGGCAGAAATAGGGGTACTGGTTGAAGAAGAGTTAGAAACTTGAAAGCGCGCCACTACCATTCCTTGAGACGGCCAGCCGGGCACGATAGTGCCTATGTTGTTTGGTGAATATGACGACAACGAAACACCTTGAGAAGGATCTTGGATTTGATTTGGGTACCAAACAGCTGAGCCTGGGATGTATGTAAGCGATTCGCTACCAGCAATGTTTGCTGTAGCAGAGCCTCCTACTGCTGAAGCATTATCTGCGGATACTCCACCCGAGACAATAAAACTAGCACTAGATCCCGTTGGGACAAGTATTGAAACGGTTGTATTTACAGCGTCTACAGAACCAGCGTTGTGGTAGTAAATACCTACGCTCAATATTTCTCCAGGTTGCAAATTTACACTTGGAGACCAATTTGAAATTGAGAGAGGGTTTTGTGAGTAATTAGACACACTGATTGTTGGATAGTCTGCTGGGTCAGTATTGAAAGAAGTGGTTTGAACTGTTCCGGATGCTCCAGATGGGCATGCGCTTGAGGCAAAAACAGACGACATGCTTGAATTATTGGAAGTTACTATTCCGTCTGTAGCAGAAACCGTGTAAGTATGCGCCGAGTCAGGAACTAGCCCCGTATCTGTAAAGGACAAATTCGAAGTGGTAGATATTTGAGAACCATCTCTGTTTATATTGTAAAAGGTTGCTCCACTTACAGACTGCCAAGATATATCAATCTGACCTCCGCATTGAGCGCTTGTAGCTACGGTAATCGTTGGAGCATTTAGCGTTGTTGATTGAGGAGCGGGTGAGGCTGGAGGAGGAGGTGGAGGAGAGTTTGGTGCATTTATGCTTACCACAACAGAGCTACTAAAAGTGTCCGTCCCGTCAGTACAGCTTATCGCGAATGTTGCAGAAGAAGTTGCCGTTGGGTAGTAGAGATGATTTGCATCTATAGGCCCCACAGAATCACTAACATTAACGCCCCCAAGGTCTTCGCCATTTCTAGTCAAATTACAAGCGACAACATCACTTGATACCCATGCGATTGTGAATGTATCCCCTTGGTTTATCCCCAAGTTGTCTGAAGCACCGTTTGCAGTGATAGAAACACTAGGATTTGCCGCTTGAATATTCGTCAAAGACGACAAGAAAATTAAAGAGAAAACAACCAGCTTTATAGCTTTATTTTTACGAATATTTCTATAGGTGTTATAGGTTGAATTAGACACATCAAAACCCTACTTTTTTTGACGGACATGTCAATATTTTGCAATTCAAATTCAATTTGGTCAATCTGTTGAAAAATAAGGCTTTTTTATATATTTGTCCTTTATCTATAAAAGTCCTTTAAATTCATTGCTCGAACTTTCAAAAAACGGCTTATAATTTATATTTAAACTCCCACCATTAACCGTTATCTGAAATTGATTCGAACTTCATTTAGTTATGTCCTTTAAACACGCTTTATAGCCGTCATTTGGCACTAAATGTCTTAAAGACAAGGATGCTATAATTCTTCCCATGCCGTCCGTATCAAAAATAAAGTCTGTTTCGGATAATGTGCCCCAAAAATTGTTATCCCCATACGACCCCGCCACGACTGAAAAAGTTATTTATGAAATGTGGCTAAAAAATAAATCTTTTAATCCAATAAAAAGTAAAGATTATTTTTCTATAATACTTCCCCCTCCAAATGTAACCGGCACTCTACATATGGGTCACGCTCTCGGCATAGCTATAGAAGATGCATTGATTCGCTTCAACCGAATGCGTGGCAAAAATACTCTCTGGCTCCCAGGGACAGACCACGCAGCTATAGCAACACAATCACGAGTTGAAAAAGAAATTTCAAAGAAAGAGGGCAAATCTAGATATGATATAGGGAGAAAAGAACTCATAAAAAGAATTGAGAAATTTGCTCAAGAAAGTCATGACACCATAGTTTCTCAAATCAAAACTCTGGGTGCGTCTCTCGACTGGTCCCGTGAAGCGTACACGTTAGACAAAAAACGTGTGGAGGCTGTGCGCACCGCATTTAAGGAAATGTACGACGCCGGTTTAATTTATCGCGGGCACAGAATAGTTAATTGGGATCCGAAAGGGCAAACGACTATTTCAGACGATGAAATAGTATATGTGGAAGAAAAAACTAAACTTTACTACCTAAAGTACGGCCCGTTCACAATAGCAACTGCAAGACCAGAAACTAAATTTGGAGATAAATATGTAGTAATGCACCCTGATGACGAAAGGTATTCTCAATACAAGAACGGACAAAAAATAGACCTAGAGTGGATAAATGACGCCATTACTGCAACAGTCATAAAAGATGAGGTTATTGATAAAGAGTTTGGAACAGGTGTTATGACAATCACTCCTTGGCACAGTGTTGAGGATTTTGAAATAAGTGAGAGACACAAACTAGACAAAGAACAAATAATAGACCTAAAGGGGCGCTTGCTTCCTGTTGCAGGCGAATTTTCTGGCATGAAAATAGCGGAAGCCAGAGCAAAGATTGTGGAAAAGCTAAAAGCTAAAGGCCTTTTGGAAAAAGAAGAAGACTACACGCACAATGTCGCCACAGCAGAACGCACTAATGGCTTTATTGAGCCTCAAATTTTAGATCAGTGGTTTGTAGCAGTAAATAAAGAGTTTACTATCAAACATTCTAAAATTCCTGGAATAGAATCCGGCTCTAAAACAACTCTAAAAGAAATAATGCGCAAATCGGTATCTAGCGGTGCTATATCAATAATCCCTGAGCATTTCGACAAGACCTATTTTCATTGGATAGATAATCTGCGTGATTGGTGCATTTCTAGGCAAATATGGTTTGGGCACGGAGTGCCTGTCTGGTATAAGGGCGGAAAGACGTTTGTGGGCATTAAAAAGCCTTTTGGCTTTGGATGGAAGCAAGACGAGGATACTTTGGACACATGGTTCTCCTCCGGTCTTTGGACCTTTTCCACTCTTGGATGGCCGGAACAAACCGAGGATTTAAAAAACTTCCATCCAACCTCTGTCTTGGAAACAGGCTACGACATTCTTTTTTTCTGGGTTGCCAGAATGATAATGCTTTCAGGCTTCCTAGTTGGAGAGATTCCGTTTAAAAATGTTTACTTACACGGAATAATCCGAGATAAAGACGGCAAAAAAATGTCTAAATCTCTTGGGAATAGTTTAGACCCAACAGAGCTTATAAAAGAGTACGGCGCAGATGCCGTGAGAATGGCTCTTTTAATGGGGACAGCTCCAGGCACCGACACCAAAATTTCACTAGAAAAAATAAAAGGTCAGAAACATTTTGCAAACAAACTCTGGAACATCACTAGGTTCGTACTTTCAAATGACCCCAAAACAGCCAACCTCAAAATTACAGACAAAGATTCAAATTTCATCGAAAAAGTAGATGCTTTAGCAAAGGACGTCACCGACGACCTAGAAAATTGGAGAATCCATTTGGCAACAGAAAAAATATACAACTTCACATGGCACGAGTTTGCAGATATTTATGTTGAGGATTCGAAAAAAGATTTGTCTGGTGAGGATGCAATAGCAAAAGAGTCTGCTCAATTTACTCTTCTGTATACACTAGAGATGCTCGTAAAATTACTCCACCCATTTATGCCTTTCATCACAGAAGAAATATGGAGCATGCTACCAAAGAGAAAACTTGGGCTTATAATTTCAAAGTGGCCAATATAGTTTTTTAAAATGTGGATAAATGCATCAACAATTTTCTGGACCCTTGTGGGAGGAATCGCGCCTGCAGTCATATGGCTTAGTTTTTGGCTGAGAGAAGACAGGCTCCATCCAGAACCACGCTCTATAGTGATGCTCACCTTTATCGCTGGTATGGTCGCAGTGCCTCTTGCTATCCCCATAGAAAGAGCTGTAAATAATGGTGCCGACCTGATTAGTGTCTTTTTTATGTGGGCAATAATAGAGGAGATGCTCAAATTTGGTGTAGCCCTCCTTGTGGCATGGCGTTCTGGCGAGGTAAATGAGCCTGTGGATGCGCTTATATATATGATGACAGCCTCACTTGGCTTTGCTGCCGCTGAAAATGCCCTATTTCTGCTAGAGCCTATCACTCATGGAGATATCACAGGAAGCTTAATTACTGGAAACATGCGCTTTGTTGGGGCAAGTTTGTTGCACACGATGAGCTCCGCTCTTATAGGAGCATTTATGGCTATCACATTTTATAAATCGAAAACTATAAAAAGAGTGGCGATATTAGTGGGATGTGTATCGGCTATCACATTGCATGCCTTCTTCAATATATTTATAATGAAGGGTACAGAAGCTGGCACCGTTTCAGTATTTGGTTTTGTGTGGGTTCTGGTGATAGCAATGATGCTCGTGTTCGAAAAAGTTAAACAAATAAACAGATTCAGCACTTTCTAAATATGCAACCACAAAAAAGATCATTCTTTGAAAGACTTACAGGAGCGGTAAAGCTCGACGAGGAAGATACTATCCCTCCCCTAACAGGTAGAGAGAAAATTATTCATGGAAAAGATTTGCTAAAAAACGGCTCTTCTGAAAGACAATCTATTATAGAAAATGATCCTGGAGACGCCGAACTTACAATAGATATGTACGAAACTCCTAACGACATAGTGATTCGCACAATGGTCGCTGGGGTTCGTCCTGAAGATTTAGATATTTCTATTACAAGAGATGTAGTAACCGTAAGAGGCGAGCGCGAATCAGAAAGAACAGTCTCTGAGGAAGATTATTTTCACAAAGAACTTTATTGGGGCTCTTTTTCCAGAACTATCGTTTTGCCAAAAGAGGTGGAGGTAGAAGAAGCAGAGGCATCAGAAAAACATGGGCTTCTCACAATTCGACTTCCTAAAATAGACAAAAACAAACAAGCGAAATTAAAAGTAAGGGGGTAATTTGTTTGGTGCCGAGACCCAGGTTCGAACTGGGGACCCTTCCCTCTTCAGGGGAATGCTCTACCAACTGAGCTATCTCGGCGAACTTATTGGAACGCTACAACTGAGCTATCTCAGCTCGCGTAGGAAAGATACTAACATATTTTCTATTACTGCCCCAAATTTTTTAAAATATTATTGAGGCCTTCATAATTTATCGTCTCCGCAACCCCCGCACCATTTTTTAACCCCCCAAAAAGCTCGTTTATCTGAGATATATATGGCCTCAAAAACCAAAATGCCCCGATAGAAGCCCCTATAAGGACAGCCCAATAGACTGTATGGATAATCCTTCCTACTATGATAGATCTGCGTATAGATTTGAGAATCCTGCTATTGGATTCCGAAAGTTCTAGTATTCTTTGAAGTTTTTGCTCGCTTAAATCTTGCATGTGCTATGTACAATTATATCAGGTAATATAATGGCTCCTATATGCGGGTATGGTTTAGTGGCAGAATGCGACCTTCCCAAGGTTGAGACGCGAGTTCGATTCTCGCTACCCGCACCAAGTTAGATATATTTTTATTTATGGTGTAGAATTCGATGAATTAGCAATAAAAAAAGAAAGAAATGATGAAAAAGGTAACCATTTATTCCACCCCAAACTGCACTTACTGCAATATGGCAAAAGATTTTTTTAATGCCAATAATATCTCCTTTGAATCAGTGGACGTGGCCATTGACCCTGTGAGGCGACAAGAAATGGTAGAGTTGAGTGGCCAAATGGGCGTGCCTGTTATCCTTGTAGACGATCAAATAGTGGTAGGTTTCAACAAACCCCTACTCTCAAGTCTCTTGGGTGTATAGGCCAAGACTCCCCTTGTAGTTCAATGGATAGAACGGACCCGTCCTAAGGGTTTGATGTCGGTTCGATTCCGGCCAAGGGGACCAGCGTAATTTTCTAATTAGAAAAAATATTTTTTATTTTCTGCCACAGACTTACCCGTTCTGTAGTGGTGGCTATTTTGCTTTTGCTATCCACTATTAAAACTACGGACTCATCTGGTCTTGCAGCGTTGTAAAGAGCTCGAAGTTCGGCCTCCTCGCCGTCTGGTGTTTTTAAATACTCTATCCTTTGTGTTAAGTCATTCCCCCTGTTTTCTAAATCAAGCATCTTTTTCTTTGACTCATCAGCAAGACGCGCAGTTTCCCTCTCCTTTACAACAGTAATAATGGCCCCACGTGCTAGAAAAAAGAGAACGATTATAGATAGCCAAAAGATTGGCCCTGAGTGCATCATGTTTCTAAGGGAAGTTTTCGGCTTTATATTTCGTTGCAAATTTGAAGAACGCATAGTAGGATTTTACCAAATATATGTTATTCCACAGTAGAACAAAAAAAGCCGTAGGGAAGATCTGGGTTGTGCTCTGTTTTCTTATAATAATATCCATGGTCCTTCTGTACGCTCCTATCTTTCAATAAGACTCAATGAATATCCGTAATTTCTCAATCATTGCCCATATTGACCATGGGAAATCCACTCTTGCCGACAGAATGCTCGAGATTACTAATACTGTGGAAAAGCGAAAAATGGTCGATCAGGTGCTTGACTCAATGGAGCTCGAGCGCGAGCGTGGCATAACCATAAAAATGCAACCCGTAAGAATGAAATATTCTTACAAAGGAGAAAACTTCGTACTAAATCTAATAGACACTCCTGGGCACATAGATTTCTCCTACGAGGTATCAAGGGCACTAAAGGCAGTAGAAGGGTCAATTCTCCTAGTAGATTCCACCCAAGGCGTTCAGGCCCAAACTCTTACCACACTCGGCATGGCTCGTGAGTCTGGCCTTACTATCATCCCTGTACTTTCAAAAGTGGACTCCCCTCTTGCCCGTACAGAAGAAATAGCAGAAGAAATAATAAATTTGATAGATTGCAAAAGAGAAGACATTATAGAAACTTCTGGAAAAACAGGGGCTGGAGTAAACACTTTGCTAGAGGCGGTTATAGAAAAAATACCTCCACCTCAAAACCTAAATACCGATCATAAAAAATTCAATGCGCTTGTGTTTGATTTTAAATACTCAAATCATACCGGAGTAATAGTTTTCGTTCGTGTAATGGACGGTTCGATAAAAAGGCACGCCGATCTCAAATTCAAAGTAGCAGGAAGCACTTTCAAGGCACTTGAAGTAGGAATCTTTTCTCCTACAGAATTGCCCACAGAAAGTTTGTCCGCCGGAGAAATAGGCTACATAGTGACAGGAATTAAGGAACCGGGCATAGCAAAGGTGGGAGATACCATTGCGCTCTCAAATGACACTAATCCCCCGCTACCGGGATATATGGACCCTAGGCCCGTTGTGTGGGCCTCTATTTACCCCGAATCACAGGACGATTTTGTGCCCCTTAAACAAGCTCTGGGAAAATTGAAGCTTTCAGATTCTTCATTTACTTTTGAAGAAGAATCTTCTGGCACTCTGGGACGCGGTTTCCGTTGTGGCTTTTTAGGAATGCTTCACCTCGAAATAATTACCGAAAGGCTTCGCAGAGAATTTAATCTCGAGCTCGTGGTTACTTTGCCATCCATTACCTATGAGGTTGAATACAAAAACGGCAAAAAGGAAATGATTTATTCTGCCCCCTTTTTCCCAGACGACGGGCTAATAAAAACTATTCATGAGCCATGGGTTAAGGTCATTATCATTACTCCAGTCGAATATTTGGGTCAGATAATGCAACTTTTATATGAACACGAAGGAGAAACAGAGCATACTGAAACTTTTGGAGACTCCCGTACATCACTCACTGTAAAAATGCCTCTGCGAGAACTCATGCGTGGATTTTTTGATAAATTAAAAAGCGCATCTTCCGGCTATGCTTCAATTTCCTATGAAATAGAAGGCGAGAAAGAAGCCGACGTGGCAAAAATGGAAATTTTAATAAACGAGGAAGTAGTACCTGCATTTTCGCGAGTGGTTTCAAGGCGACTCATTTCAGAGGAAGCCGAGACCGCAGTAGAAAAACTATATACCTCAATGCCACGCCAGATGATTGTTACAAAAATACAAGCCAAGGGATTAGGCAGAATTATTGCTTCTAGAACACTTTCGGCACTCAGAAAAGATGTTACCCAGCATATGTACGGTGGAGATATTACTCGAAAAATGAAACTTCGAGAGAAGCAAAAGAAAGGAAAAAAGAAAATGCAGGCTCGTGGAAAAGTAAATATTCCTCAGGATGTGTTCCTAAAGATGATGCGAAGTGAATAAAAGTTTTACAAAAAAAGCGCTTATGAGAGCGCTTTTGTTACCGAATTCCTGGAATAATCACAGGTTCACGGCCAACCGTTCCGTAGTCCCAGCCCACAAGGGGCCTCTCACTACACGAATCGGCTAAAGGTACTACTTGGACGGTGTGGCGGCCTCGGCCGAGGACTCACCACACCGTCCAACCCCTTGTCTTTTTTTGGTACTTCTGTTTTTTCTTGTCTTGGCCCGGCTGTTTTTTCTTTTCTTGGGCCTGCCTTTTCTTTGTTTATGCCTAGAGTCGGGGAACTCTTGGCATATTCATAATACACCTTTTATATCTTTTGTCAAGCACTTTCTTATTTTGTCACATCTAACGCCAAAACAGAGCTCAATAAAGCCAAATCGTGCGCTTCAAAATAAAATGGACTTGGACGCTTGTCCGCGAAGCGCGTATCTCTCCAAAGGATAAGCACCCAAGCTCTATTAACTCAATACGTCAGTCTCCACTGCCAACGGTTTTACTCCAGAGAACTTTCTGGTAAAGCTCTTTAAGAATACATAAATCTCTTCATTCTCAAGCAAGACAAGAGTCGCTATAAAAATTAGAAGCCCCGAAATGCCCGCCACAGTAGCGTGCATTAAAAGCCCTACAAATTTATTTAGAGTAAAAAATGAATCTGTATATTGAAGTATTACATATGAGGAGGAAGCACCAATAACAGAAGCTCCTACAGAATGAAAGGTTACTTTGATTATATCTTTAGTAAAATGTATTTTTTTGTTGACCATAACCCAAAGTGCAGTGCATTCAACTATCGTCCCCAAAACAAAGCCTATTGGTAGTGCAAGCATTGCTTTACCTGCTACATCTTCCACTTTTAGAAAAGCGCCGAGTATTTCGCTCGGTAGTGGGTTGATAAGAGAATATTTCTGCCACAACACCGCACCCAAAACCATAACCACGGCACCTGAAATAGACGAAATGAAAGACTTCCTATTGTCCCCCATTGCGTACAAAGCTCTCATAAAAAGATGGTACAGAGATTGAAATGTGAGCGATAGCGCAAATATTGCGAGAGACGCCGCCACCAGTCTGGTATCTTCCCAACTGAATGCCCCCGAACCCAAGACAAGCCTCACAATGTGGGCCCTGAAAACTATAATGAAGCACGCCGCCGGTATGGTGAAAAAAATAATTTTCCTAAATGTATTTACAAACTCAAGTTTCATTCTGTCGTTATCACCACTATTGAATAGTTGAGACAATACTGGGAACACCGCCAGAGCAAAGGAGATACCTATGATAGACACTATTACAGACTGCAAGTTATTAGCGAGAGTAAAAGACGATATTGCCCCCGCACCCAAAACCGAGCCGATGGACAAAAGCCCAAAAACAGCCAAGTTGCTCGAGGCGAGCGAAAGAGTGCGCGGTATTGATACTAAAAAAACTTTCTTTATTCTAAAAAATGACTCGGATATTTTTTTGCGAAAATTACACAGGGTCTCAAAAGGAATAATGTCTGTCAAAGTGGTCATTTGTACCAAAAGGTGCAGAAGTGCTCCAAAAGACACACCTACTGCAACGCCTGCTATGCCTAAACTTTTTGTTAAAAATATTACGCCAAAAATAATTCCCAAATTATAGATAGCGGGGGCCATCGCGTAAGCCACAAATTTGCCATATGACTGAGATATACTTCCTATCAAATTAGAGAGCCCCAAGAAAAGTGGAGACAGAAGTATTATTCGCGATAGAAGAATTATTTGGCCTAACTCGTCCGGAGAAAAACCGGGGAAAAGTTTGGGGACAATAAGAGACATCAAAACAAAAGCGAGTGCGCAGAAGAACACGATAGCAATCGAAAAACAGGTAAAGACATCTGAGATAAATAACTCAAAGGCTTCCCTACTCTCTCTTTTTGCAGACGCAATAAAAGGAATCAGAACAGAAACCGCAACCAGTGAGCCGATGGTTACAAATATAAAATCTGGCACTCTGAATGCAGAGTAATAGATGTCGAGCTCGGTACCCGCCCCAAAAGTGTGTGCTAAAAGCCTGTCTCTTGCTAGCCCCAAAAATTGGGACAAAAAAGCAAAAAGCCCTAGCAAAAACGCCGCTTCGCCAACATTCGATACAGGCTTTTTTAGGGTCGCAACTATACGCTCCATCGTTCTGTCATCCTACCATACGAACACTTTTTACTTAAAGCGAGGGTTTTGTTATTTTAGAAGCTCACGAGGCTATTCGTAAATAACTCTAGCGTAATAGAAAAACATTAAGTGTTTGAACACAAACAAAAACATAGCGATATATCGCTATGTTTTTGTTTCGGAAGTTTTAATGTTTTTCGTTATTCAGCTTAGTTATTTACGAATTTTCAGCCGAGTGGCAGTTGATTCTAAAATAACAAGCCCGAGCGGTCTTTATTGACCCGAGACTGGCAGTGTCTGTCTGTTTGAAGGCTGGACATCTTTACCAAGCCCTGAGAGAGGGTCTTTACCTGCCTTTAGATTCGCCAAAACGCTCTTTATCTCTGCATTGTCAGGATTGGTTTTTTGAATTGCTTCAAACTGTGCAGTTGCTCCTGCCTTGTCTCCCGTCCTCGCTAACGACAAACCTAGGAAGTATCTTGCGTTCGCATAGTCAGGAATAATCTGCACCGCCTGAGCAAGAGCTTGAGAAGCTTTTGTGTAGTCAGGCAAATTAAAGTAAAGAATGCCGAGCTGGAAATACAAACCAGCATTTTGTGGAGACAACAAAATCGTAGTCTGAGTCTTTTCTATAGCTGTATACAAGTTGCCTTGTTGTACCGCTATTTGAGACAAGAAGAAGTGCCCGTCTGCATAATTAGTTTTTAGTTTTACAGCTTCTTCTGCTACCTCAACGGCTTTTGACAAGTTTTCATGATCCGACTCAAGGCGTGCCATAGACAAAACTATTGCAGGACTTGATGGATTAAGTTCTCTCGCTTTTTCAAACGCAGTTTTTGCTGATTCGTAGGCGTCCGCTATTTTGAAAGGCTGAGGAACTACAGAAGCATAGACTTGCGCAAGCGATGTCCAGTTTTGATAATTTGACGGATTAACCTGTGTAGCTGTTTGGGCATTTTGGATAGCACTAGATAGCAGTGCTCCGAACCCTGCTTGTACAGATTCTGCTGTAGCATTTTGATCATTCAGCAAATTAGAAAGCTTGGTTATCGACACTGTTGAAAGTGATCTGTAGAACGAATCAAATGGGTGCACAGAAACTGCTTTGTTTAAGTAGCTTTCTGCCATATCCATATTCCCGCGTTCATTGGCTACTAGTACTGCTTTGCCAAAATATATCTGTGCTACAGCCCTTTCAATAAACAAGAACCCAAAAGAAACCACTCCGATAAGAACTACAATCAGCAGGAGAACCGACACAAAACTGGCTCTCGGCACCGAAAAGAGGGAGAAGCCTTTTACTTTTAGATAGCCCGCTCTATAAAGGGAGGCCACAAAAAGCCCAGTAAAGAAGAAAGCCAGAGCTAGAAGGGCGGATGACGGCGTGTAGAAAACGGCCACCGACCACAAGAAGAGCGTCCCGAAGACTGAGGACACACTCATTAATTTTTCCTGAGCATCCACTCCTTCTCTAAACATCAACTTCACACTGTATCGAATAATCATCGCAAAGAAGAGCACCCAAGCAAGAATTCCAAGAATTCCTGTAGTGATAGCAAAGGTTGGGACCAATCCTATACCGGTAGTGAAATCAGTATTCCAGAATATCGTTTCATTTATTCCATCAGGCTTATGCTTGAGCCACACATCAGTAAAATTGTTTGGCCCAGCCCCTATAAGAACATTGTCAGAAAGTGCTGATTTCAAAACCATAAATGTCGCCCCCCACGAAGGTCTTACCTCTACTGAGCCCACACCTAATTTTTGAGTAATACCAGTTGCGATTGTAGAACCTGCCAAAACACAAAACAGAGACACTATCAAAAGCCCGAGTGCAAACCAAGAAACTTTTCTTTTTGAAGAACCATCCTGATTGGCGCTTACTCTTGAGAGCTCATAGACCAAGAACACCACCGCAAATACACCAGCCAAAATCCAAGCTGTTTTGAAATTAATAACAGCCATTACTATCACCGAGAGGACGAGCGAGGCATAAGAAACTATCTTCGCTGTGCCAATTGGCCTCATTGTCTCAAGCATTATTACAGAGAGCACTGCTGTGAGACCAAACCATATGGCTAGTTCATTCCAACCTCCAACGGTATTAGCCAAAACATCAGTAAACAAACCAAAAGAGAGTTTAGATGCACCAACAAAGAATCTAATGACATGGAACAAACCTAATATTATAGAGACGGATAGTAACCCCCATAAGATTGTTCCGTATTTTTGGCCATTTCTCATGAGCGAAGCAACCAAGAGAGTTGCCAAAGCACTGAGAACAATGAAACCAAAAGTACCGTTTTCAAAACCGTATCCCCAGAGTGAGTGCGACGGATTAGAAGAAAAAACAGATGCCACCAAAAACGCTAAAGGAATGGCCAAAACACTTGCCGTCATTAAGTTCCAAGGGATTCTAACTTCCCCATGCTGAATCGTTGTTAATATAACTGCAGCAAGAGCTACTAACACCCCTACCGAAAGCAAGAGCATTTTTGCTACTGGCAGAGAAACTACAGATGAAGGAATAAAAAATATTGGTAAAAGAATCGCTACAATACTCAACACCCACACAGCAAATCTAGACGAATTTGAGCCCTTATTGCTTTCAATCAAACCATTAAAACTATCCATGTTCTTTGTTAATTTTTCTAATTATTAATACACTCATTATATCCTAAAATAGCGGTGTAAATATGTTAATAAAACCCTTATTTTGCAACGTAAAATGGAAATCGAGCTTGGTCAATATTTTTGAAAGAAATTTGATTTTTTATACAAAGATTGTATAATTGTGGGTGTTCGAGTCGAGCAACCACTCTCTATTTTTTAGAGGGAGGAAAGTCCGAGCACTTGGTTCCGCTTTCGCGGAACAAGAGTAGCGGGTAACGCCCGTCCATAGTGATATGCGAGGTGCGAACAGAGACGATTTTTTTTGAAAGAAAAAAATCGCCCCGAGCGTAAGCACGGGGTGAGTTCAATAGTAATATTGAAAGTGAAACGGCTAAATCCTTACTTGAGTGCAAGACCGTACTTTTCGCTTCGGCGGAATTTGAGTCGCTAGAGCTTTGCAGTAATGCATCGCCAAGATAAATGTTGCTTAGAAACAGAACTCGGCTTACGAGCTCGAACACAAAATCAAAACTCCGCCCCCTAAAGGGCGGAGTTTTGATTTACCAAGGTGGAACCTTGGCGTGGGTTGCTCTAGCCCGTTGGAGGTGTAGGTTCGGAAGATGCTGTTGGTTGAGTGGTATCAGCTGAAGCTGTTGGTTCGGCAGGTGTTTCTGATGCGGTGGTTGTACTGGTATCGGTTGAAGCAGTCGTTGTGGTTGTATCTGTTGATGCTGTGGGGGTCGATGTGTCTGTTGTCACGGCCGTAGTACCAGTTTCAGTTGAAGCAGTGGTTGTAGTAGTGTCGGTGGAAGCTGTTGTAGTTGCACTGTCTGTGCTTGCTGTAGTGGTCGAGGTCGCAGTATCAGAAGATGCTGTAGTTGTAGTTGTTGCAACGTCTGTTATCACTACGGCTCCACTTGTGTCACCGGAAGTTGTACCTCCATCTGTTGGAGTAGTGTTTACAAATAGCACATCGGAGCATGCCCCTTGAGTGGTTATCTGTCCCCCATTTTGGATTCTCATACAGAACGGCTCTCTTGTTGCAATGTCGTATAGAGTGATGCCGGATGGTTTTTCTTTAGAACCAATTATTATGTTATCTGCAAAGACGGTACTAAATTTTGCGATGTTGAAGCTTATTTGGGTAGTCATGTTTTGGAATGCCCCTACTACTGCGTCCACTACAAACTGCAAATCTAGTCCGCCCAAAGTTATACCTGTGCTGGTTGCGGTAGTTGAGGTGGCAGTTGTGGTGGTAGCAACTAGCGCTTCGAGTTTGGCAAGCCTTTCATCTATTGTGTCTATTTTTACGGCTAAATCTGCAACCGAGTTTACTAGAAGAGGAATCATCTCTGTTGTTTTTACTAGCTTAATTCCACCCACATTTGAAACTAGTTCAGGAGCTATCATCTCCACGTCCTCTGCTAGGAATCCAAATTGACTTACGCTTGAAGAAGCAGACATTAGAGAGAGATTTACTCCGCGAAGTTTCTTTATTATTTCGGTTGAGCTTGCAAGGCTGGTGCCTATTGTTGATGTAGCTACTACTGCTCCCCTATTAGGTGCACAGCCAAATGAACCCGTGTTTGGATTTATTTCGCAAATTCCATTTTCATTTTCAAATACCGCAGTTCCCTCTCCACCAAATTTTGCGTGAAGCGCAAATGCTGGTGTTAGTGTTCCAATTCCCAAACCAGTTGATGTCACAGAGAGCATTGGTGTTGATGTTGCAGGAAGTGTCGATGTTGCAATTCCTTCAAGAGAAGAAACGCGCACATCCAAAGCATTCCATGCGTTTACCAAGTAGGGTGCAAAATTTAAGTAGTTCACCCCCAATATTCCGTTTGGTCCTTCCGACACTAGTTCTGGCGCAATTGTTTGAACTTCTTGTGCAATAAATCCTATATGATTTGCATTTGTTTCATCATTTTTCCATGAGAAATTAACGCCCCTTAGTTTTCTTATAATGTCCGTTGAGCTTGCTAACGTGGAGATATTGTTCTTAAGTCTGATGTCTGAAGTACATGTTAATGCTGTATCAGCAGGATTTACAGTACAAGTATAAGAACCGTTTGAAAATCCTGCCACAGTCGTTTCACCCGTGGGTGCATTAACATGCAAGGCATAAAGAGGACTAGTATTGTTAATACCAACTCTGGGATCTCCAAAAAGACTCGTGCCTGTTTCCTTAATGACAAGTGCTTTAGATTGGTAATTTAACGCGGCTGTATCAAATAAAATAGCAACCGAATAAGTGTTGGTACTACCACCCAAATTATCAGTATAATAAGACACTATTGCACTGGTTGTACTAAAAGCAGCGATATTCTCCATTGAGCTAAAGTATGTTACGGCACCTGTTCGTACGGTTTGTCTATTCTGCATTCTAGTTATACCAGAAGGTGCTGTTTCGAAAATTATAAAGTCAGCCCCAGACGATAACATTATATGACTGGTATCCAATACGCTCATAGTAGGAGTTGCTAATGTTTCAAACGGCACAGAAGTGGTAGCTACACTATATTCATTTGAAATAGCACCATGAATTAAAGCATTTCCGGAAGTTAATGTTGAGTAAGCAATAAAAGTGTCGGGAGAGTTAGAGACAATTCTAATGTTAGAAGAGGTCGCTGAAGTAAGATTTGCCGTACTACCTAGAGTAATAGTGGTGCCGGAGATAGTACCTATTACTACCTTATTTTTAGCTGGAGATATTGCAGTATTGTCTACATACGCAAAAGCAAACTGTGTTGTAGTCCCATAAATTCTAGCCAAAGCCACACCGGTTATGCTTAAGCCTGAGCCGGATGTTTGGGGTGTGCCAAGAGATGTTATGGAGGTACCCGACCACGCACCAGCCACTACAGTAGCTGCGGCGTTTGTAGATGTTGCGTATCCAATGATAAAATTAGAGCTCCCAAAACTGTCTACGGAATTATAGATAGCACCTGCAACATAAGAGTCAAAAATCCTTCTTGCTGTCCCACAAGTAATGGTGTTAGCAGTGTCAACAGAACATATCCACGCATCGACGTGTCCTCCACTACTAGCTCCTCCAGTATTAGAAGAATTAGTAATAATAAACGCACTATCACTTAAGGCCGCTGCAGACAAATAATTCGTAGTCGTTGAAATGGTTTGTAGGGCACCAACCCTCTCAATCCCAGTAGAAGTATAAGTCCCAGCTTTCATTTGTATCTGGGAACCCACATCAATTACATGAACAAATTTTGAATCACTAAGTTTAATCGTTCGCATTGTTGTCGGATTTGACGTGGTGATGGCAAGTGCTTGACTTGTGTCAAAGCTATCAATGCCGTGTGTTAAAGACATATCTCTTGTTTTAAGAATACGAAGATTTGAAATAAATGAGGTAGTTGAAATACCAACAATATATTGGTGAGAAACAGATGGCGTGCTTTGAGGTGATCCTATATTTGTTACTGTGGAAGAAGAAATGTTTAGTATCCTAAAATTAGTACCGTAACCAACAACGACTGTTTGATAATCTAAAAGATCAACATAAGGAGTTGTCGCACTATTGGATAATGCAGCAAGAGTAGAAGTAGCGATCGTTGATGTGCCCGTAACAGATATTTGATGAAGCACAGTACCACCGGTTATTGGCGCAAAAACCAACATATTTGAATCAGACAGGGGCATTAAAGCATCTCCTGCTGATGGGGAAGAGTGGGTCATAACTCCATTTTCTCTTTGTCCAAATGTTATTGTGGTGCCACTTGTATTGCCCACTACATACCTCCCTGAAGTTAGGGTGGCGTTGTACCACCCAAGAACAAATCTTGTTGTGGTAGCAACAAACATTGAAATTGTAGGATATGTAGTGTTCCATCCTCCATCAGAGAAACTGGCTTCTGTGCCAAAAGAAGAAATAGTAGTGCCAGAAGTTACCCCGACTCTCGCAAATACACCACTTCCAGAGGTTGTATCCGTGTAAGCTACAATGAAATTTGTACCATCACCAACGTTAATTAGCTTGCTGTGCCATGGCTGGCTTGTCCCAGATTTGACAGTTACTGGAGATCCACAACTTTGAACAGCATCTCCTGAAATCGTACACACCACGGCCTTAGTACCCCAAGATGAATACGCATAAGTAAACACTAATCTACTAGAATCCAATAAGATCATATCTCCGTAGGGCGGGCTAGCACTCCAAAAATTTACATCGATTCCTGCATTAATCGCATAAGAACTAACCTGCACCGTGCCATAGCTACCTATCTTATTTATATTTATCGCTCCTCCAGTAAAAATAACAGTAGTAGATGCATTAAGTTTAAGTGTTTTACCAGCAGCTCCTCCTCCAGCACTATACGTAGCCCAATAAGGGCTCATTGAAGACATGGAAATAGATGTACTTGATAAATTCCCTGAAATTTTGGTGCTTCCTGATATTTCCAAAGTAAATTGTGGATTTGTAACCCCTATTCCAACATTTCCATTTGTTGCGAGAGAGACAGTTTCAGTACCCGCAGAGTTTGCTGCGTTGTTGAATGTAAGTCTGCCATCGGAGCCGTTTGAAATTGACCAAGTGGATGTACCGATGTTTGCAGTACCAACCCAAACATCTTTGAATCTTTGTCCTGTGCTACCCAAACCATAAGCCAAATTGGCGCTTGGTACAAATCCATAACCCGTTGTAGTACCCACAACCGCGAGTGTTGTTCCGGGGGTACTTGAACCAATACCTACTCTTTGATTTGCCACATCAACAGAAAGAGTCTCATTTGCACCAAATCGCCCAGTGAAGCGGAATACCCCACCAGTAGCACTACGAGCGTTGTTGTTTAGCTGTATATAATAGTCTGCTGTTGAATTTGGCCCTTGTGCCGAAATAAATCGCATAGTGCCCCCTGTTCCAGTGCCAGCAATGTCTCCGAAGAATGCACCTGGCTGTCCGCTTATTTGGTTAACATCTAGCCTTGCACCTGGAGATGTGGTACCAAGACCTGTATTACCCGAGGTATCTATAGTCAACGCCTGCGCGGAACCAGCATATACATTTAATGGTTTTACGGTGGCACCCGCTCCTGTTTGTACCAAAAGGAGACTTCCTGTGCCGTTTGCAGAAGCATCTGTTTGCAATCTAAACAAGTCGCTCACTCCAGAACCTGTCGCCCAGTTTAAGAGTGTAGAGTATGTGGACATATTTATAGAAGGCGAAGCTGTAGGAGTAGTGAGGAAGTTGAAAGGCAATGAGCCAAGGAGTTGCCCAGATGTCATTACATTTCCAGAAGAATATATACTTCCCTGCACCGAAAGTGTTGCAGCAGCCGGTGTAGATGTACCGATTCCCACCATATTATTTGGTGTGATTGTAAGAGAAGGCACTGTCGAAGTTGCATATGACGTTGGGCTTGATGTCGCCAAGTAGAAGAAGTTGCCAAGGGAACGCATTGTCCAAGCGTTTGATGTAAGAGATGCGTCAGTAAGCGCAAGTTGTGGTGCAGCTGAAGAAGATATTGTTAGTGCACGAGAAGGAGTGGTGGTTCCAATACCGACATTGCCTCCAGAAAAATTAAAACCTGATGTTTGAGTAGTTAAAAATTGGAACTGATTGTTATTAAATGAAATTCCGTTTGATGAATTTTGGAAATATAAGGTTTGCCCACCCGACTGTCCGATTTGTAAACTTCTAGTATCACCGGAAAGTATCACATTGCCAGCCACATCAACCTTAAAACCACTGGGTGTTGATGTCCCAACTCCAAGACTTCCAGTAATAGCTAGATTGGAATTAATTGTTGAAGAAGCTGTTGAAATAAATCCATTCAAAAATGCAAGTGTAGTTGATGTTGCTTGCTCCCCAGTTGATAGTTTTGTGAAAGGCCAAGCAATTGTTCCACCAGAACACCCGCTACATGTCGTCACAGTAAGGTTCCCAATGTTTGCGACATTTGCTCTTAGATTGGTAGTTGATGCTAATCCAGAAACATAGAAATTGGTTGTGGTGGCGTTGGTGGTTGTAGCGTTAGTAATAATTCCATTTGTTCCTGTGAATGATTGGAGGGTTGTTGAAGAATTAACAAGCAGCGTCGACTTCAGTACAGTTGCCCCATCAATTTGTGCTGTGCCTGTGGCTACCAACCATCCTCCTATATATGCGCTTCCCGCTACAGAGAGTTTTGTAAGCGGGGAAGATGAACCTATCCCTACGTTTCCAGCACTAGTTATATAAAATTTTGATTGTGCCGGGTATTCAGCTTGAGACGAGCCGTAGCCAATTGTAAATGCATCCGCTGAATATGGTTTCCCATAAAACCACCCCTCTGTTCCTGCAGAAATAGTAATTACACCCTGCGCTCTTCCAGCATCGTCAGAACTTAACTCAAGCATAGACCTTCTTGCTGGAGCGCCAGAAAAACTACCATCGATCCTAAGTATCCCTGTTCCAACACCAGCTACGGTAAGCTGTCGTGTTGGTGTCGTCGTTCCAATACCAACACTTGAGCTAGTAAAATAGGCGGTTGGGGCTGCGCCACCGGAAGTATTTATTGTTACAGTTCCTGCGCCGGCTGATGTTCCACCAATAACGAGAGCGTTTCCGCCAGACCAAATATCGGCTACCGCAGGATTACCACCAGAACGATTTAGTGTGAGTGCATAAAGATTTGAACCGCTAGACCCACCCTTCATATAGTACGTACCTGCTGCACCAAAATAAATTGTCTCACCAGCATCAGATGGGTCTAGTACAAGTGCGCCACCAGAGTTGGTGAATATCCTTGTGGAATTGGTGGCATCATAACTCAACATAAGCTGATTTGCGGTAGCACCTTGCACAGAAAGAAGCGCGGTTGGAGTGGTTGTCCCAATTCCAACATTTCCACCAAATAACGCAGTATTAGCCCTCAACGCTGAAGAAGAGGCCAACCCAGAAACATAGAGATTTGTTGTTGTAGCGTTGGTGGTTGTAGCGTTAGTAATGATGCCATTTGTTCCTGTGAATGATTGGAGGGTGGTGGAACCTAGGGCGAGTTCTGTTGTCCTTGTTATAGCTTGAAGAGTTGTTGAACCAAGAAGTGTAACATTGGCACTTCCTACATCTGTTAGAACTGCATCCTTGTAAGAAGAGTATGCAGAGGTTGATGCTGCCCAAGTCTGCTGGTATATGCGCATACCAATGGAGCTCTTGTTGAACATAACCAAATTATCATTTCCGCCAGAAGCATCTGTGTAGCTCCTCATATGGAGAAAATCAGCGTAAGGTGAAGAATCATTATTGGCAAAACTGGTAAAGCCAAATTTTAAGTAAGCGGAAGTTAGTTCGGTTGGTATGATTGTGCGATTATCTTCGCGCAATAAAGTTCCTGCCGAACCAGTTGTGCTCTGGTTGAGTGTAGGAACATCACTGACTTGAATTGCGCTTGAAACAAAGTTGGTTCCGTCTCCCCTCAAATAGTTGCCGGAAGTAGCCGCGCCATTTAATTTATATCCTGTAACTGCATTTACTGTTCCTGTGAATGAGGCTGTTGAAGAAATTGTTTGGCCATTTATCAAACCGGAAGTTATTGGACCTACTGTAAGGGCGCCAATATTAGCTAGGTTTGAATGAATATCTGTGGTGGAAGCGAGACCTGAAACATAAAGATTGGTTGTGGTGGCGTTGGTGGTTGTAAGATTTTGAAGAGTAGTTGAACCCAATACTAAGAAATTATTTGTAGTGGTAGCTCCACCAAAAATTGTGAGTCCTCCACCAGTAGTGCTGTTTCCTATTGTCGAAGATGCGAGAGAATAAAAACCAGCCTTAAATCCTATGATGGTTGAGGTTGCGTTGTGTGTCCCCCAATCAGTTTGGGTTGTGAATGGGAAGGTAAATGTGGGAGCAGAAGAAAGTGTACCGTTTGTAAGAGTAAGGTTGGTACCAATTGTAAGTGGGACAATCGCCCCATTAGGTGATGCGTAAGGAATTTGAGAAGAAAGACCCGTAATCGCAAATTTGGTTGTCGTTGCGTTTGTAGTGGTTGCGTTCTGTGCAGTAAAATTTTGAAGAGTTGTGGAAGAATTAACAAACAGTGTTGAATTTAATACAGTAGCTCCATCTATTTGCGCTGTGCCTGTGGCTACCAACCACCCCCCTATATATGCACTGCCTGCAACCGAGAGTTTTGTGAGAGGAGAGGTTGAGCCAACCCCGACATTGCCGGAACTAGACAGAATTGTCATACCATCTCCTAGCAAATCTCCAGAACTCAAACTTCCTCCAAAATAAACCCTATCATTCATCGGTCTCAATACCCCAATAAAGGCATTGTCTGCAGTGTTTGGAGCCAAAATTCCTTTGCTGTCTTGAATAAAAATTTGATCAATACCATTAAAATTGGTTGAGGTGTTTGTTGATGGATCATAGTTTAATGAAATGCTACGAGACCCTTCTTCTCCCAACATTAAAGTTTTATAAGTAACGCCGTATGTGCCAGAGTTTATGGCTGTCTCTTTAGAAATTTGAATATTGTCATGTCCCAAAGTCCCCACTACTTCCAATTTGTATGCAGGTGCCGCAGTGCCAATACCCACATTTCCACCAGATGTAGCGAGATATGCTTGCCCCGTGGATTGGATTTGCGTTGTTGATGCATAAGTTGCACCAACAACTTGAAGAGTGGTTGATGAAAGAACCATCAGAGAACCATAAACTGTTGCTGTGCCTGTAGCTGTTACATTTCCACCTAAATATGTATTTCCAGCTACAGAAAGTTTTGTGAGTGGGGTTGTTGAACCAATGCCGACATTACCATTATTCAATAGCGTCATTGTGTTCACTGTTGGGGCTGCGCCTGTAGCCTCTCCGTAACCAATCGTCATCCCAGTGCTCGAGTAGTATGTCAAATAAGGGTTGTTCGCATTAAAACCCATAGAATAGAAATACCCTCCTATTGTTTTTTCTTGAGTAAAGCCACTGCCAGTTGCAAGAATTTGTAATTTTGAAGCCCCTGCGCTCGACCTCCCAATCCCAACACTACCTTCTACTATTAACCCATCTGTGGGAGCTGCGATATTGTAGTTGGAGCCAATAGAGACGCCTCCAGAGACTGCCAGTTTGGAGAGTGGGGTGGTAGTTCCTATACCCACATTCCCATTTCCATCAATAACAAACCTGTCCGATGACCCTAATGCTGTAGATGAAGATATTTTAAACTTACCTGAATCAGATAGGTCGGTCCCCAAAGACCACGCCAAAGATACCCCCGCTGTTGACGACGCAGTGAAGGTCGCGTAAGCGTCAGCATTTCCCTTAAAGAATATTGGGGTTTTAGTTGTGTTGTTTGATGTATTGACTGTAACAGGCAGTGTTGCAAAAGTTGCGCCTGTAGGAGTGGTGGAAGTTGCATTTACCACTGTTATTGCACCTTTTGCATTTAACACCCTCCAAGTCATCGTTGGAGCAAAATCAGAGGTTCGTATCCTTACATAGATAGTTCTAGTACCCCCATCAGCACCTTCAACTTTAACTTCGCTCAACCTTGCGTTATATGTCTGGCGATCGACATCTATTAATGCCAGCGATGTAGTGTGTGTTGTACCAATGTCTATTTTGAATGTCTCTTCTGAGTTTGTAGACCCAATATTTCCAACAAAAGTTGCGTATGAATGGTTAGGAATTGTAGCGAGTTTGACCCACTCTTCGGTACCAAGAGTTAGAGCTATTGAATACTCTTGGGAATTCGTGAGATTACTTATTGTGCTGGTGGCATTAATTGTTGCTTGTGTTGCTGTAAATGTTTGAAGAGTTGTGGAGCCATTTGCAAGGAAATTTCTTGCAACTAGAGAGCCAATGTCTGCAGTATTGGAATGTATGTCAGTTGTTGATGCTAATCCTGAAACATACAAGTAAGTTGTGGTGGCATTTGTAGTTGTAGCGTTAGTAATAATTCCATTAGTTCCGGTAAATGATTGAAGAGTTGTGGAGCCAAGGGCTAGATAATTAGTTCCTGTAAATGCTTGAAGTGTTGAAGACCCATTAACTAAGAAATTGGTGGCAGCGGCAAGACCATTATTAAATACAGAGAACATTGTGGTAGAAGCGTTATTTGCAACTTCAAATGCACGGGTTGTGGCGGATGTATCAGAACCCCAAACAGAGAGTCTTGCATAAGGGCTCGTCGTACCTATCCCCACATTCCCAGAATCTCCTCTAAATGTAACTGCATTTGTCCAAGAAGCTGAATTGGCTCTCTTTTGGAAATACAGTGAGCCTGGTGCTCCTACTTCGTCTGGAGCAGTGAGTCTCCAGCCATAACCATTGCCTGTAGCTGCTGATTTGAATTCCAATCCTCCAGCTGAAGCCGTGTCCCCTCCTGCATCTAATATTCTTAGTGTTCCTTTTACTGTGGGCTCGGCGCCAATTCCTGGAGTGTTAGTTGAGAGGATGTCCAATCTGCCTTCTGGGGTGGTGGTACCAATACCCACATTTCCAGTAGCTGCTTTTATTGTCATTCTAGTAGACGCACCACTTCCTGTTTGGAGACTGAGGTCTGTCGTGCTGTATGCGCTAAATGCTCCAGTAATAGAAGTTGGGGCTACATTGAAATAAAATCTTGGAAGACTGGTATAGATATGAGCGCCAGAAGTGTTGAGCGGAGTAATAGAAACATACCCATTTGGATTAGTAACACGTAGACCAATGCTTGTTTCTGAATCGAGAGTAATGCTTTGGGCAGAAAGTGTGTTGTTGTTAAGTTTTATATTTCCATCTACGGTAAGTGCTTCAGTTAGTGATGTCGTTGTGCCTATACCGACATTTCCTAGCAAAGCAGTATTTGCTCTTAGGTTAGTTGTTGAAGCCAACCCGGAAACATAGAGATTGGTAGTGGTTGCATTTGTAGAAGTTGAGTTTGTGGTAATCTCATTCGTAAACGTAAGATTAGTGGCAGTAAGATTGGTGGCAAAGAAATTGGTTGTAGTGCCACTTGTCCCAGTGAAATTCTGAAGTGTTGTTGAACCCATTACCAAAAGTTCAGAGCCTAGATATGTGTTTCCGGCTATTGAAGCTGTCCCTGTTGCCATTAACCATCCTCCTATATATGCATTGCCTGCAACCGAGAGTTTTGTGAGAGGAGAGGTGGTGCCGATGCCAACATTTCCTACACCATTCAATACAAAAGCATTGTTTGCAACAGAATTACCGGCCGTATCATAGATTTGCCATGCTAAATAATCACTTGTATTAGTGGTACTTTCTGTGTGATTTAATTGATATGAATATGCACCTGTATTAGTAATCGCTCCACTCGTTGGATTTCTATTGAAAGAAATAGCTGTACCAGCAGAGCCCCTGATAAAGATAGTAGATTTCGCAGCCTGTCCAAAGGAGGCATCTCCGTAGACATTTAAAAGAGTGGTAGGTGTTGTTGTCCCAATACCAACGTTACCACTAGTATTTACATATAAATGATCACCAGTTGACGCACCAGACAATCTCAAGCCAGCATAACCTCGCAAATTCATCTCTGTGCCGTTGCCGTGAGCTGATGCATCAAAAAATCCTATCCACCCTCTATTTACCCCAGCAGATTTAAAGAATATGTGAGGACCCACACTAGTTGAACCGGTTGGTGAGGTTGGTTGGTCGATTAAAATAGTCCCGGCACTGCTTGCCCCATCTCCATATACCTGTAATTTTGCTCCTGGGCTCGCTGTGCCTATTCCCACATTCCCCGATCCATCAATTACAAATCTATCATTGAGGCCTAGAAGTGTTGAGGAAGATATTTTGAATTTTCCTGAATCAGAAATATCAGTGCCGATTGTCCACGCCATCTGTACCCCCGCAGTTGAGGAAGAGGTAAATCCTTGAGATGCGTCTCCGCTTGCTTTGAAAATATCTACGTTAGCAATTGGTGTGGTTGTACCAATTCCAACAAGACCGGAACTGACAATTCTCATTGCCTCGCCTCCTCCGGGTATCATTGAAATATACCCGGCATTCCCTGCCTTCAAACTTATTGAGGGAACAATCGCTGTTCCTGATTGCCCAATATCTACGTTTCCACTTCCATCTGATTTAATCAATGTTCTTAAGAAGCCCTGAGCATTTTCCATATATATTTGACCGCCCGTTGGAATAATCAAGCTGGCATCGGTCACTGTAGTTTGATTACTTGTTCCGTATGAACCAAAGCCAAATTTACCAGCGCCACCAACCTGAAGTTTTGTGGATGTAGACGTGTAAGAAGAGGCATAAGATTCTGATGTGGTTCCAATTTTTACATTACCCAATATTCCATCTATAGAAACAACGGGATTAGTTGAAGTTGAGAATGATGTTGGAGATGATGTTGAAATATAGAGATTATTTCCCAAATTTCTAAAGGTCCAGACATTATTAGTTAAAGATGCATCTGTAAGTGCAAGTTGGGGGCCTGTTGAAGAAGATATAACTAACTGCCCACCCGCCGGGCTAGATGTTCCGATGCCAACATTTCCTGCGGTATCAAAATACATTCGAGCAATACTATTAGTTTGAATTTGTACTGGCGTTGCATTTGCTGAACCCATAAAACCAACATTGCTTGAATTTAATCCGAGACGAATTCCATAAGTACTTGTGTTTTCAACTAGGATTTGTGGAGCATTAGCTGTTATGTCTGAGATGTGAAGTTTGGTTGTAGGATTTGATAAACCAATCCCAACATTCCCAAACAATCCTGTGTTTGCGCGAAGACTAGTTGTTGATGCTAACCCTGAAACATAAAGATTGGTTGTCGTTGCGTTTGTTCCTGTAGCGTTTTGGAATGTGAAGTTTTGGAGGGTGGTGGAGCCATTAGTAAGAAGGTTCGTGAGCGTAGCAAACACGCTTGTTAAACTTCCGATGTTTCCTGTGTTTGCTCTTAAGTCTGTGGTGGAGGCTCTACCTGAAACATAAAGATTAGTTGTCGTTGCGTTTGTTCCTGTAGCGTTTTGGAATGTGAGGTTTTGGAGAGTGGTAGAACCAGTTACTAATAGGTTGGCTAAATTAAGCGTGTTGGCGAAAAGATTTGTGAATGTGCCATTGGTAGAGAAGAGATTGGTGGTAGTAGCTTGAGTACCTGTTGCGTTCTGGAATGTGAAGTTTTGGAGGGTGGTGGAGCCATTAGTAAGAAGGTTCGTGAGCG
>CAYGCY010000004.1:0-1785 GCA_964348525.1 uncultured Candidatus Saccharibacteria bacterium | reverse complement strand
TAGTTGTCGTTGCGTTTGTTCCTGTAGCGTTTTGGAATGTGAGGTTTTGGAGAGTTGTTGAAGAATTAACAAACAACGTTGAATTTAATACAGTTGCCCCATCAATTTGAGCTGTGCCTGTTGCTACCAACCATCCTCCTATGTATGCATTGCCTGCAACCGAGAGTTTTGTGAGAGGAGAGGTTGAACCAATTCCAACATTGCCGGAACCAAGAGCGTAAAGTATTGGTGAACTAGAGTTAAGATTATTGAGAGCGAAAGCAATTTCAGTAGAAGCAAGAGTAGTAACATTGGTTCCACTTTTCTTTCCAGCGTTGATTACAAAAGTAGAGGCCGTTGTTGGTGTGCCGGCAAAAGCATCTATTCTATATGCAGTATTATCACCAGAAGAAATACCAATGTTATATGAACCACCAACAGTACTTGAAAGATAACCAGTTGCTGCACTAACATCTGTAGGAAGCTGTGCTGTTACTCCATGAGCTACGCTATTATTAGAGAAATATAGTCGTCCATCACGCACATCTAGTTTTGCTTGCGGTGAGGTGGTACCAATACCGACATTTCCCCCACTCAAAATTGTCATATTTACAGCATTATTTGTACCAAACTGAACAGGAAGTGCTCCCGATGTGCCAAATACTGCCGCATAGGCAGTCGAACCACCCAACAAATCTCCTCCAACACTGTTTTCAACACCAACCAACCCAACCCCAGCACCAGTATTAGCAAATAAAATACTTGCCCTATTTGTTCCTATTGTAGATTCTATGTTAATTTCTGATTGAATCGCTTGGACATCAAGTCTCTTTCCTGGGCTTGCTGTTCCAATCCCCACATTCCCGTTTCCATCAATAACAAACCTGTCATTTGTTCCAAGTGCAGTTGAAGAAGAAATTTTAAATTTACCTGAATCAGAGAGGTCTGTTCCTATCGCCCAAGCCATATATGCCCCTGCGGTTGATGAAGAAATAAAACTTTGACCTGCATCTCCATTTGCAGAGAAAATATCTAGTTTGTTTACAGGCGATGTGGTTCCTATCCCCACATTTCCAGAATCTCCTCTAAATGTAACTGCATTTGTCCAAGAAGCTGAGTTGGCTCTCTTTTGGAAATACAGTGAGCCTGGTGCCCCCGCTTCGTCTGGAGCAGTGAGTCTCCAGCCATAACCATTGCCTGTAGCTGCTGATTTGAATTCCAATCCTCCAGCTGAAGATGTGTCCCCTCCTGCGTCTAATATTCTTAGTGTTCCTTTTACTGTGGGTTCAGCACCAATTCCCGGAGTATTGGTTGAGAGGATGTCCAATCTGCCTTCTGGGGTAGTGGTGCCCAAACCAAGCCTTGAATTTGTGTTATCCCAAAAGAAATTACTATTATTTTGCGTTATCGCTCCGCCTGTTCCTGCAAACAAAACTGACCCACGAGTCATATCAGAAATTGCAAAAGTGGTTGAAGTAGAATTAGTTGTAGTTGAGTTATTTGCTACAAAATTTTGAGCAGTGAAATTCTGGAGAGTGGTGGAGCCAAGAGCTAGATAATTGGTTCCTGTGAATGATTGGAGCGTGGTGGAGCCATTTACTAAGAGATTTGAGAGTGTCCCAAATGTGCTGTTTAAGTTTCCTATATTTGCAATATTTGCCCTTAAGTTAGTGGTAGAAGCTAGGCCTGAGACAAATAGGTTTGTAGTTGTGGCGTTAGTGGTTGTTGAGTTTTGTGCGGTGAAGTTTTGAAGGGTGGTGGAGCCAAGAGCTAGATAATTAGTTCCTGTGAATGCTTGGAGAGTTG